>NZ_APIO01000017.1:0-20843 GCF_000408945.1 Pseudomonas sp. G5(2012) | reverse complement strand
TGCAGCCCGGGACGCTCCGCGTTCCTTTCCAGAGCTGGAACGCGGAGCGTCCCTTGAGGCATTCCCACGCGGAGCGTGGGAACGATCGGTACAGGCATAAAAAAACGCCGCTCATCTCACGATGGGCGGCGTTTTTCATTGCGTTGAAACGTTAGGCTTGAACGACCGGGATGTTGGCGTTCGCAGCAGCTTCACGGAACTCGGCAATCTGGTCGAAGGACAGGTAGCGGTAGACATCGGCCGCCATGCTGTCGATCTTGCCAGCGTATTCCATGTACTCCTCGACGGTCGGCAGGCGACCCAGGATGGAAGCCACGGACGCCAGTTCAGCCGAAGCCAGGTAGACGTTCGCGCCGTCACCCAGACGGTTCGGGAAGTTACGGGTCGAAGTCGACACTACAGTCGAGTTCGGCTCTACACGTGCCTGGTTACCCATGCACAGCGAGCAGCCTGGCATTTCCATGCGCGCGCCAGCCTTGCCGTAGATGCCGTAGTAGCCTTCTTCGGTCAGTTGGTGAGCGTCCATCTTGGTCGGCGGCGACAGCCACAGACGGGTTGGCAGCTGACCCTTGACCTGTTCCAGCAACTTGCCGGCAGCGCGGAAGTGACCGATGTTGGTCATGCACGAACCGATGAACACTTCGTCGATCTTCTCGCCAGCAACGCTGGAGAGCAGGCGAGCGTCGTCCGGGTCGTTCGGCGCGCAGAGCACAGGCTCCTTGATGTCGGCCAGGTCGATCTCGATGATCTCGGCGTATTCCGCGTCTTTGTCCGCTTGCAGCAGCTCAGGGTTGGCCAGCCAGGCTTCCATCGCTTGAGCGCGACGTTCCAGAGTGCGTGCATCGCCGTAGCCTTCGCCGATCATCCAGCGCAGCAGGGTGATGTTGGACTGCAGGTATTCGGCAATCGACTCTTTGGACAGCTGGATGGTGCAACCGGCAGCCGAACGTTCGGCCGAGGCGTCAGACAGTTCGAACGCTTGCTCTACGGTCAGCTTAGGCAGGCCTTCGATCTCCAGGATGCGGCCGGAGAAGGCGTTCTTCTTGCCTTTCTTCTCTACGGTCAGCAGGCCTTTCTGGATCGCGTAGTAAGGAATGGCGTGAACCAGGTCACGCAGGGTGACGCCTGGCTGCAGTTCGCCTTTGAAGCGAACCAGGATCGACTCAGGCATGTCCAGCGGCATGACGCCGGTGGCCGCGGCGAATGCTACCAGGCCGGAACCGGCCGGGAACGAGATGCCGATCGGGAAACGGGTGTGCGAGTCACCACCGGTGCCGACGGTGTCTGGCAGCAGCATGCGGTTCAGCCACGAGTGGATGATGCCGTCGCCCGGACGCAGGGAAACGCCGCCGCGGGTCATGATGAAGTCAGGCAGGGTGTGGTGCGTGGTCACGTCGATCGGCTTGGGGTAAGCCGCGGTGTGGCAGAAGGACTGCATCACCAGGTCGGTCGAGAAGCCCAGGCACGCCAGGTCTTTCAGTTCGTCACGGGTCATTGGACCGGTGGTGTCCTGGGAACCCACGGTGGTCATCTTCGGTTCGCAGTAGGTGCCCGGGCGAACGCCGGTCACGCCGCAAGCCCTGCCGACCATTTTCTGCGCCAGGGTGAAACCCTTGGTGCTTTCAGCTGGAGCTTCAGGCTTCTTGAACAGGGTCGAAGGTGGCAGCCCCAGCTCGGTACGAGCTTTCTCGGTCAGGCCACGGCCGATGATCAGCGGGATACGGCCGCCGGCGCGCACTTCGTCCAACAGGACCGGGGTCTTCATTTCGAAGGTGGTCAGGACTTCGTCGGTGCCGTGCTTGCAGACTTTGCCAGCATGCGGGTACAGGTCGATCACGTCGCCCATGTGCATGTTGGATACGTCGAATTCGATTGGCAGTGCGCCAGCATCTTCCATGGTGTTGTAGAAGATCGGAGCGATCTTGCTGCCGAAGCAGAAACCGCCGGCACGCTTGTTCGGCACATAGGGAACGTCGTCGCCGAAGAACCACAGTACCGAGTTGGTGGCCGATTTACGCGAAGAACCGGTACCGACCACGTCGCCAACGTAGGCGATCGGGAAGCCGGCGTTGCGCATTTCTTCGATCTGCTTCATCGGGCCGGTGACGCCTTGTGCGTCAGGCACGATGCCGTCGCGAGCCATTTTCAGCATGGCCAGGGCGTGCAGCGGGATGTCCGGGCGGGACCAGGCATCAGGTGCAGGAGACAGGTCGTCGGTGTTGGTCTCGCCAGTTACCTTGAACACACGCAGGCTGATCTTGTCGGCCAGCACAGGGCGTTTCACGAACCACTCGCCGTCAGCCCAGGACTGCAGCACGCCTTTGGCGTGTACGTTACCGTTCTTGGCTTTTTCAGCGACGTCGTGGAAGGCATCGAACATCAGCAGGGTGTGCTTGAGTTCTTCGGCCGCTACTGGTGCCAGCTCGGCGTCGTCCAGCAGGTTGACCAGGGTCACGATGTTGTAGCCACCCTGCATGGTGCCGAGCAGTTCAACAGCGCGCTTCTTGTCGATCAGGGGGGATTTGGCTTCGCCTTTGGCGATGGCGGACAGGAAGCCGGCCTTGACATAGGCTGCTTCGTCCACTCCAGGCGGAACGCGATTGGTGATCAGGTCAACGAGAAATGCTTCTTCGCCAGCCGGGGGGTTCTTCAGCAGCTCGACCAGGCCTGCAGTTTGTTCGGCGTTAAGCGGCTGGGGAACGATACCCAGTGCTGCACGCTCTTCGATATGTTTGCGGTAGGCTTCAAGCACAGTTATTACCCTCATCAGTGGTCCCAAATGGGTGTCCGGGACGCTCATCCCGAAATTGCCGTACTCATGCGCTGCGTGGCGTTGTGAGCCACTTAGCCAGAATTACCGACAATTCCTTACAGAAGCTGCTTTCAAAGTTTTACGCCTGCAGAACGGGAGCTGATGAGGGTTGGCGTTGGGCTTTTCCCCGCTGGAAAAACCCCTCGCCAACACCGCTCTGAAGGAACGACTGTGCTCGTGACGCTTTGAAAACAGCTTCTAACGGACATTGGCGCCTAAAAAGGCAGGCTGATTCTACGGCAAAAAAAAATTAAAGGTAAGTTGGCACCTGAAACTTTGAGGGGTGATCAATGTTAGACAAAGGGCTAACATGCCGTCCTGTTTTGCTTTTTCGCGTTTTGCCTACCTATGCCCAATCAGACCATCAAGACCCCCTGCGTCGGCCTTTGCTCCACTGTTTACGGTGATTTGGTGTGCCGTGGCTGCAAGCGTTTCCACCACGAAGTGATTCACTGGAACGGCTACAACGAGGAAGAAAAGCGCGCAGTATGGCTGCGTCTCGAGCAGTTGTTGTCCCAGGTGATGGCCGCCAAGGTGGAGATTTTCGATCCGGCTTTGCTGCGAGCGCAGCTGGAACAGCGCAAGATCCGCTTTGTGCCGCATCAGTCCCAGTATTGCTGGGCCTACCAGTTGATCGCCCGGGGCGCGCGGGTCATCAACAACCTGCAAGCCTATGGGATGGTGTTGTTGCCGGAGTTTCGCGACTGGAACCTGCCGGAACTGCGCGACGCCATCGATCGGGAATTTTTCCTGCTGTCCGAGGCGCATTACCAGCGGTACATCGCGCCGGGGTTCCTCAAGGACGCGTTTGGCGGCTAGACCCTGAAAGCTTCGCGAGCAAGCCCGCTCCCACATTCAACCGCGTTCCTTCAGTTGATTTGCGGTTGAGTTTGGGAGCGGGCTTGCTCGCGAAGACGGCCTGGCAGGCACTACGAATCTCAATGCTTGACCGCCAGCTCCTCCAGATGATCCTCAACCTCCTGGGGCTTGAGCACCAGCACATCGCTCTCTACCGCATCGAGCACCACTTCCGCCGTATTGCCGATCAACGTCCCCGATAAACCACTGCGCGCCACGGTGCCGATCACTGTCACGGCCGCCTGCAGCTTGTGCACCATGAACGGAATCAACACATCCGCCGGGCCTTCGGCAATGTGCAGGTGTTCGTTGTCGATGTCGAACTCGGCCTGGAACGCCTTGCATTGTTCGCGATAGCGCGCCTCGATGGTCTCGCTTAGCTGCAACGTTGGGTCAGCTGCCGACAGCATGGGCGACGGATGAGCACTGACCACATGCAGATGCGCCTTGGCCAGGCTGGCGATGTCGTAGCCGTAATCGATGATGGTGTTGTGCAGATGACGGTGTTCACTTTCCATATTGCCAACGTCGACGGCCGCCAGGATCACCTTGTCCTTCCACGAACCGGCGGTTTTCACCAGCAGCACCGGGGTAGGGCAGTGGCGCAGCAGTTTCCAGTCCACTGGGGTCAGCAGGGCCTTTTTCAGCGAGCTGTCAGGGAAATGCTGTTTGATGACCAGCCCGCAGCCTTCGGCCTGCTGCACGTCGACGATGGTTTCGTGCAGGCTTTCATTCCAGGCCTGCTCGGTCGTGACGCTGTACCCGTCTTGCAGCAGGGCAGCCTTGAGCACGCCCAGCATGGCGCTGTGATCGTGCTTGCGGTCACACACCAGCAAATGCAGGTGCGCCTGGGTTACACCGGCGATCAGTTTGGCTCGTTTGAGTGCCAGGCTTTCCGAATGCTCGGGGTCGATGACCACCAGGATGCTGCGAATGGCTTGCATGATCGGGATCTCCTGAAAATGAAAAAGCATGGCGTTGCACAACTATAGTTGCTGTGCGGCAATCGGTGACTTGATGCATATCAACGGTGTGACTGGTGGTCTTCGGGCAGGCCGGTATAATCGGCGCCCTTCGTTTTATACCTTTTCTACCCTTTTTCCGTGAGCCCCATGATCCTTCCCGAAATTCACGAGTTCCTCGGCTGCCGCACCCCGGATGGCTGGGTTCAGGCCGCTTTGGCCGATCAGGACACCTTGCTGATCGACCACAAGAATTGCGAGTTCAAGGCGGCCAGCACGGCGCTTAGCCTGATTGCCAAGTACCATTCCCACGTCGACCTGATCAACATGATGTCGCGTCTGGCCCGGGAAGAACTGGTGCACCACGAGCAGGTCATGCGCCTGATGAAAAAACGCAAGATCGGGTTGCGCCAACTGTCCGCCGGGCGCTACGCCTCGGCACTGCGCAAGGTGGTACGCAGTCACGAACCGGTGAAGCTGGTGGATACGCTGGTGGTCGGTGCTTTCATCGAGGCCCGCAGCTGCGAGCGTTTCGAGGCGTTGGTACCACACCTGGACGAGGAGCTGGGCAAGTTCTACTTCGGCCTGCTCAAAAGCGAGGCCCGGCACTTCCAGGGCTACCTGAAACTGGCGTACCAGTACGGGGACGCCAAGGACATCGCCCAGGTGATAGAGAAGGTACGGGCCGCCGAGCAGGAACTGATCGAATCGCCGGATGTGGAGTTTCGCTTCCACAGTGGTGTGCCAGTGGCGGCGTAAAGATCAACCAGTCGCGGGCTTAACGGCTCAAGCCCAGGCGCTCATGCCACTCGGCGATCGATTCTTCGGGATAACCCTCGAACTGTTTATCGCCGGGTTTCACCTCGACCTCCACCCAGGAGGCCTTGGAGTCCAGCAACAAATGTGTGTGCTGCGGCGCCACGGGCAGCGGCGTGTCGATCGCCGAGGCGAATGGGTGGATCAATTCCGGCCATTCAGGGCTGAATAGCCACAAGCCCGAGCCGCACAGCGAGCAGAAATGCCGCTCGGCACTGCTGCGGTGGGCGCGCTGCTCGCCTTCGCCCTTGAGCAGCGCATGGTAGATCGCGATGTTCTTGCGCCCGCGCACCTTGAGGCTATGGGCGTCACCGGCAATATTGATCGCATAACCGCCACCGCCCTGGGTCTTGCGGCAGATCGAGCAGTAGCAGCGTTGATAGGGGTAGGGGTGGGCGCTGGTCAGGCTGAACGACACCGCGCCGCAATGGCATGAGCCTTCGAGTTGCATGGGAATCTCCAGTGGCCGAAGTGACTCGGTTCAGCCTAGAAGATATGCGGCGCGATTGCCGACGCCTTCGCGAGCAGGCTCGCTCCCACAATGATCCGCAAAGCCCACAAAACCTTTGTGGGAGCGAGCCTGCTCGCGAAGAACGATAACGCGGTCCCACTGGACGCCTACCTTCCACCGGGTCAGCATGGGCGCCTCGAAACCCGGACTCGACCCGATGCGCCGATTACCCTCCCTCGCAGCCCTCAGAACCTTCGAATGCGCCGCCCGTCACGCTCATTTTGGCCGGGCGGCGGCGGAGTTGTGCGTGACTGACAGCGCCGTCAGTCATCAGATCCGCCAGTTGGAAGAACAGCTTGGCGTGTCGCTGTTCGTGCGCGAAGGCCGGCAGATTCGTCCGACCGTCGCCGCCGGGCGCCTGATGCAAAGCTTGCAGCAGGCTTTTGAATTGATCGGTGATGCCTGCGATGAGCTTCGCGACCCTTCGTCCCTGGCGGTGTTGCGCCTGGCGGTCACTGCCGAGCTGGCGCAGAAGTGGCTGATGAGTCGCCTTTCGGATTTCTATGCGCGTTATCCGCACATCACCTTGCACCTTTACGAGCAGCCGATCGATGCCACGGCGCCGGGAGAAGACATCGACCTGGCGATCACCTACGGCACGGGCCCGGTGGACAGCAGTGCGTATTTCGTCCGGCCATTGCCGGCGCTGCAGTTTTTTCCGGTGTGCAGTCCTGGCCTATTCAACCAGGGCACCCTGAAAACCCCCAGGGACCTGGCCCGCCATTGCTTGCTGCATGACGATCAGGATGGCAAGACCTGGACCGCCTGGCTCACCAGCCATGCCGGCGACCAGCGCCCCGAACGGCAACTGTATTTCGCCCATGCCGGGTTGGCCCTGGAAGCCGCGGCCCAGGGGCAGGGCGTCGCCATGGGCGATAACCTGACGGCCCAGGATGATTTGCTCAGCGGTCGCCTGGTCCGGCCATTCACCTCAAGCATAACGGCATTGGGGCAATACGCGCTGGTGTGCGAGCGGGTTCGCCTGGAGCGGCCTGCCGTGACGCAGATGCTCGAATGGTTCAACGATCAACTGATCGATTGATGAGTTGAATTCAAGTGTTCCGAAATAATCATCGTTGGCGAGGAGGGCGCTCGCGACCTTAGCCTGTGGTCATTCCAATCCCCGCTGATGAGGTTTGCCCATGGCACGTTTGCTCGACTCCACGCCCAAACTTGACGGTTTCCGGTTGCCCGGTGAATTCGAAACCAAGTCCGGCTGCTGGCTCGGTTGGCCTGAACGCACCGACGTCTGGCGCAATGGCGCCAAGCCTGCGCAGAAAGTCTGGGTGCAGATCGTCACCGCGATCTCCCAGAGCGAGCCGGTTACCGTCTGCGCTTCGGCCGCGCAATTCGCCACCGCTCGCCGCCAGTTGCCGCCGCAAGTACGCGTAGTGGAAATGACCTGCAACGACACCTGGTTCCGCGACAGCGGTCCGTGCTTCGTGGTCAACGACCAGAGCGGTGAAGTGCGCGGCGTGGATTTCGAGTTCAACGCCTACGGCGGCCTCGACGGCGGCTTGTACTACCCGTGGGACAAGGACGATCAGATCGCCAGCAAAATCCTCGAAATCGAACGCTTCAACCGCTATCGGGCACCGTTGATTGCAGAGCTGGGCGGCATCCAGAGCGACGGCCAGGGTAGCCTCCTCACCACCGAACAATGCTTGCTCAACCGGAACCGCAATCAGCATCTGGGCAAGGACGAAGTCACTCGCCGCTTGACCGATTACCTTGGCGCCGAGCAAGTCATCTGGTTGCCACGGGGTTGCAAGTTTGACGAAACCGACGGCCACGTCGACGATCTGGCGTGCTTCGTGCGCCCTGGTGAAGTGGTGTTGCAATGGACCGACAATCGCGACGACCCGCAGTGGGAAATCTACCAGGAGGCCTACGACATCCTGCGCAGCACCCGCGACAGCCGTGGTCGCGAGCTGATCGTGCACAAGCTGCCACAACCGGATGTGCTGGAGTGGACCGCCGAGGAGGCCGAGGGCCTGGATCAACAGGACAGCACGCATGCTCGCCAGGCTGGCACGAAAATCTGCGCGTCCTATATCAATTACTACGCCGGTAACACCTCGATCGTGGTGCCGCTGTTTGGCGACCGTAATGATCAGATGGCGTTGGCGACCCTGGCCGAACTGTTCCCGCGGCACAAGATCGTCGGCATCGAAAACTCCCGGGAAATTCTCCTCGGTGGCGGCAATGTCGCGTGCATCACCATGCCGCAGTACGCCGGTACTGCCTGCAACGAACAGGGAGTTTGATCATGGGCCTGCACAAACTGACCCAAGCGTTACTGCTGGTGCTTGCACCCCTGTGTGTGCAGGCCGCCGACACCGCCAAACCGGTGGTGAACCTGTACATCTGGGGCGAGTACCTGGCCCCGGACACCTTGACCAACTTCGAGAAGAAAACCGGTATCCATGTGGTCGTCGATCACTTCGATTCCCTGGAAACCGTCGAGACCAAATTGCTCACTGGTCGTAGCGGTTACGACCTGGTGCTGACGGCGGGGCAGCATCTGTCGCGAGCCATCCAGAGTGGTGCGATCCAGACCGTGGATAAACAGCAGATACCGCACTTTGCCGGCGTCGGCGAAGAGTTCCGTCAGCACATGGCCGTGTTCGATCCGGGTAACCGTTACGCCGGGATCTACGCCTGGGGCACCACTGGCGTGGGTTATCAGGAGGAGGCGGTCAAGCAGCGCCTGCCCGATGCACCGACGGACAGCTGGGCAATGCTGTTCGACCCGACGGTGGTTTCGAAATTCGCCGATTGCGGGGTCAGCCTGCTCAACGATCCGAACGAAGTGTTCGCGGCGGTCATGAAGTACCTGGGCCTGGACATCAACCGCCAGAACCTCGATGACCTGAAACTGGCTGAACAGCAGCTGGCGAAGATTCGCCCCTACATTCGCTACTTCGACAACGACCTGAACATCAGCGACCTGGCCAACGGCAATACCTGCGTGGCGATGTCGTGGAACGGGAACGTGGCCATTGCGGCGGGCCAGGCAAAAGCGGCAGGAAAGCCGTTTTCATTGAAGTATCGGATACCGAAAGAGGGCACGCTGATCTGGTTCGATGCCATGGTCATTCCCAAGGACGCGCCGCATCCCGAGGCGGGACTGGCATTGATGGACTACCTGATGACACCTGAAGTGATCGCGCCGATTACCGACACCATCCACTATGCCAATGCCATCACGGCGGCGGATAGCTTGATCGATCCGGCGATTCGCAATGATCCGGGGACTTATCCGCCGCAGGCGGTGCGAGCGTCGTTGTACAGCAAGAATGACAATGGCAAGGCGTTCAACCGCGCTTTGATTCGGGCGTTCAGTCGGTTGAAATCGGGGTTGTGATGGGCTTGGGCAGTCAAGCTCCAAGCAAACCTGTGGCGAGCTGGGCTGCGCAGCAGTCCCATTTTTTGGGGCCGCTTCGCAGCCCAGCGGGGATGAATCCCCTCGCCACAGTCCGTTTAACGGCTGGGCACCCGCCACAAATACCACGCTGCCACCGTCCGATACGGGCTCCAGGCCAACCCGATCTCGATCATCTGCTTGCGCGTCGGTTGCACCTGGAGCCCCTTGAGCCGTCGATAACCCTCGCGTACGCCAAAGTCATCGGCCGGCAAGATGTCCGGCCGCTCCAGGCTGTAGATCAATAGCATCTCGACCGTCCAGCGCCCCACGCCGCGCAGGGTCACCAGGCGTTCGATCAGTGCTTCATCGTCCATGGCCAGCGCCGTGGCGTAATCCGGCACCACGCCGTCCAGTGCAGCCTGGGCGATGCCTTGAATGGTTGCGATCTTGCTGGCGGAAAAGCCGCAACTGCGCAGTCGCTCAAAATCAGTCGCGACAATCTGCCCAGGCTGTGGAAACGCCACCGATGGGTACAGCGCCAGCAACCGGCCGATAATCGCATCCCCGGCCTTGGCGTGCAGTTGCTGGTAGGCGATCGCCCGCACCAGTGACTCATAGGGATCGCGGGCTGTGTGAGGTTGATGCAGGCACGGGCCGATGGCGTCGATGTGGCGACGCCAGTCGTCATCAAGGTCCGCCAGCCATTGGGTGGCCAGTTGGTAGGGGACAGGCATAGAGCATCCTTGGAGCGGCTGACGAACGCCGCCTGTGATCAAAAGGCCAGTTGCTCGGTAATCTGCACCGCCGCCTTTTCCAGCCTCAGCAGGAATGCCTTGCGCGGCTGTCCTCCAGCGTAGCCGGTCAGCGAGCCGTCGGCGCCGATCACCCGATGGCAGGGTACGACAATCGAGAGGCGGTTATGACCGTTGGCCAGCCCCACGGCCCGACTGGCGCCGGGTTTGCCCAAGGTGGATGCGATCGCTCCGTAGGTGGTGGTCTGGCCATAGGGGATGTGTGCCAGTTCGGCCCATACCTGGCGGGAAAATTCGCTACCGGGCATGTGCAGGGCAACGCTGAATTCAGTCCGGTTTCCGGCGAAATATTCACTCAGTTGGTCTTCGATTTGCTGCAAATGCCCGTTATGCCCTGGCGCCACGACGTAACCAAAGCGGTTTTGCAGCGCTTGCACTTCCCGGCTCAGGCTGGGCTGGTCGAGGAACTCCAGTAACACCAGTCCGCGACGTTCGGCCATGGCGATCATCGGCCCTAGCGGAGTGGTCAGGCGCGTGAACAGCAGCGGCTCACTGTTGGCGGCGCGGCCCGGCGTGATGTGGAACGACTTCTGGAATGCATCGCGAAAACCGCTGAGGGATTCGTAACCGGAGTCGTACGCGGCACTGTCGATGGAGTGGCCCTGCTTGATCCCGCCCAAGGCCATGCCAAGGCGTCGGGTGCGTAGCCAGGCATGAAAGGTCATGCCCAAATGCTGCTTGAACCAGCGACGCAGTTTCAGCGGCTCGATGCCTTCGGCGATTAACTGGGCATCGGTCCAGCGCTGCTCGGGATCGGCGTTTACTGACTTGAGCAACTGCTGGACCCAGTGTGGCGCAATCGCCGCGGCGTCCATGGGTTTGCAGCGCAGGCAAGCGCGGTAGCCCGCCGCCAGGCATTCATCGGCGTGGGCGAAGAACTCGACATTTTCAGGTTTCGGGCTGCGCGCGGTGCAGCCAGGACGGCAGAAAATACCGGTCGTCTTGACCGCGGTAAAAAACACCCCCTCGTAGGCGGTGTCTCGTTCGAGCATGGCGCGGACCATCTCGGCGTGGGGCGGCAGTAGCGTGTTTTGTAGGTTCATGGGTTGAGCTTAAGCGGCGGGGCAGAACCCCTCCACCGGAAAATCGACAGGGAATTGCCCGCGTTCACCGGCAGGTGCCCAAGGGCGCGCGATCCGCCAGGTCTTCCAGTAGATCAGCCGAGGGAGCGAAAAACAGGCCACCGGTCACTGCCGTGCTGAAATCCAGCAAACGGTCGTAATTACCGGCGGGCTTGCCGACAAACATGTTCTCGAGCATCTGCTCCAGAGGTTCGGGCGAGCGCGCATAGCCGATGAAGTAGGTGCCGAATTCGCCAGCGCCTGGCCGGCCAAAGGGCATGTTGTCGCGCAGGATCTTTACTTCTTCGCCGTCCTTGGTAATGGTCGTCAAGGCACTGTGCGAATTGCTCGGCTTGACCGAATCGTCGAGTTCGATATCGGATAACTTCGTCCGCCCGATAATCCGCTCCTGCGCCTCGACGGATAACGCGTTCCAGGCATCCATCTTGTGCAGGTACTTCTGCACCAGCACATAGCTGCCTGCGCTGAAAGAGGGGTCTTCATCGCCCACCATCGTGAAGCTGCCAGCCTTGCGACCGACGGGATTTTCGGTGCCATCGACAAAGCCGATGATGCTGCGCATGTCGAAATAGCGGAAGCCCTGAACTTCATCGACCACCGACACCGCATTGCCCAGCGCTGAGAGCAATTGCGTCGCCAGTTCAAAGCAGAGGTCCATCTGCTCAGCCCGAATGTGCAGCAACAGATCGCCAGGGGTGGAGATGGCGCGTCGTTCCTCGGGTCCGAATTCACGGAAGTTGTGCAGCGAGGCGGGACGCGGATGGCCAAACAAGGTGTCCCACGCCGCAGAGCCAAAGCCACAGATGCACGACAGGTTACCGGAGGGAACGCGTTTGCCTACCGAGCGTGTGAGGGCTGCGATGTCTGCGCACCAGCCCCGCACTTTGCTGGCGGCGTCACTGCCGGGAACCAGGGTTGCCACGATAAAAATCGCGCTGCGGGTAATGGGGCTGCAGATGGACTGTGCGTCCGGCGTTGATTGATCCATCGGCATGTGTCCCCATGAGCGGTAGTTTGGTCAGGCCCGACGCGCCATTAGCAACACTGAAGCCGCCGCCGACAATAACCCTGCGCAGCAGCGATTGAACATCCGCTTGCCCGAAGGTTTGGCAAACCAGCGGCGCATGTGCAGGCCCATGTAAGCGTAGGTGCCGATAGCGATCCATTCCAGCATCAGGAACAACGCGCCCAACAGCGCAAATTGCGGTGCGATGGCATGGGTCGAGTCGACGAATTGCGGCAGGAACGCGGTGAAGATCAGGATTGCCTTCGGGTTGCCGGCCGCCACCAGGAACTCTTGCCGAGCCAACGCCAGCATCCCCACCGGCGGGGCGCTCACCGCGGTTTCTGCGTCGGGGTGGGCACGCCACAATTGCCAGGCGAGATAAAACAGGTACGCGGCACCGAGAATCTTGATTGCGTAGAACAGCAATTCCGAGGTTTGCAGCACCACCGCCAGACCGGCCGAGGCGAGGGCGATCATGCCGGCGAAAGCGAGCAGGCGACCCATGCCCGCCAGGCAAGCGGTGCGATAGCCGTAGCGGGTCGAATTGCTGACCGACAGCAGGTTGTTCGGGCCTGGCGCCATGTTCAGGGCAAAGCAGGCTGGAAGGAAGAGGGTAAGGGTGGTGAGGTCCATGTTCGGCTCCAGCAGCAGAAGCCGTATTTTTATCACAGCTGCCCAGGGACTTGACCCGTACAGTCAGGGACACAGGCAGCGTACCAGTGGCTAGCGCGCGAATTTTTTCGCGCCTGCCACACACAGGATCACCGCCACGGTCACGCCCAGCATGGACAGGCTGACGTGTTCATGCAGCAAGGTGGCGGCCAGTGCCAGGCCGAAAAAGGGTTGCAGCAATTGCAGTTGCCCGACGACGGCGATGCCCCCTTGCGCCAGACCGCGATACCAGAACACGAAGCCTATCAGCATGCTGAACAGCGACACGTACCCCAGGCTGAACCAGGCCGGTGCACTGATGCTGGCGAACGAGCCGGGCAACCGCCACAAGGTCAATGCAGCCATGGCTGGCAACGCAAGCACCAACGCCCAGGAAATCACCTGCCAGCCGCCGAGTGTGCGCGATAGCTTTGCACCTTCGGCATAACCCAGGCCGCAAGCCAGGATCGCCAACAACATCAGGATGTCGCCTAGGGGTGAGGCCGTCAGGCCCTGGGCTACGGCGAACCCGACCACCAGCAGGCTGCCCAGCACCGAGAAGACCCAGAACACTGGCCGGGGGCGTTCGCCTGCGCGCAAGACGCCGAACACCGCAGTTGCCAGCGGCAGCAGGCCGACAAACACGATGGAGTGAGCGGATGTGATGTACTGCAGCGCCAGCGCAGTCAGTAGCGGAAACCCCACCACCACGCCCAATGCCACGATGGTCAGGGGCACAAGCTGATGTCGGCCGGGGCATTTTTCCCTGAACAGCAACAGCAGGCACAGCGCCAGAATTGCGGCGAGGGTAGCGCGGGCTACCGTGAGGAACAGCGGATCGAATTCGAGTACCGCCACCCGCGTCGCGGGCAGCGAGCCGCTGAAGATCACCACGCCAATCAGGCCGTTGATCCAGCCGCTGGCATTTTTTTGCAGCGTCGGGTTTTGCAGGTTAGAAGTCCGTTCCATGTGACTCACGCTCATTGTTTGATTGCACGAAACCATCCTATGGCTGACTATCGATACAATCAAAAAATTGTCATGGATACATTTGCACATGCCTCGATCCCGCTACAAAACGCTGGTTGACGCCTTTGCCGCTGACATCCGCTCGGGGCGTTTGCCTCCGGGTACACGCTTGCCGACCCACCGGCAATTGGCCACTGAGCACGGTTTGGCGTTGGTCACCGCGAGCCGGGTGTATGCCGAGCTTGAGAGCATGGGCCTGGTCAGTGGTGAAACCGGACGTGGGACTTTTGTCCGGGAGACTTCACTGCCGCCGGGCCAGGGCATTTCGCAATCGGTGGTCGCGGCGGGGATGATCGACCTCAACTTCAACTATCCGTCTTTGCCGGGTCAGGCTGACCTGTTGCGCAACGCCCTGCGTCAGCTCGCGTTGTCCGGTGACCTGGAGTCCCTCCTGCGTTACCAGCCTCACGCCGGGCGTCTGCATGAGCGGGCTGCGTTCGCCCGACATCTGGGCGAGCGTGGCCTGAACGTGCCAGCCGAACAGGTGCTCATCGTCAGTGGCGCCCAGCACGGCCTGGCAGTGGTACTGATGAGCCTGCTCAAGCCTGGCGATGTGATTGTTGCGGATGCCTTGACCTATCCGGGCTTCAAGACGCTGGCGGAAACACTGCATCTCGAAGTCCTGCCCATTCCCGTAACGGACAACGGACCTGATCTGCCGGCCCTGGATAAACTTTGCCGCACTCGATCGGTGCGAGCGGTGTATTCGATGCCGACCCTGCACAATCCGCTGGGTTGGGTAATGGACGCTGATCAGCGCCAGCATCTGGTGGCTATTGCACGCCGGTATGACCTGACGATCATTGAGGATGCGGCCTACGCTTTCCTGGCCGAAAACGCACCGCCACCGCTGGCGGAAATGGCACCGGAAAGAACCGTGTATGTCAGTGGCTTATCCAAGAATGTCGCCACCGGCTTGCGCGTTGGTATTGTCGCCGCGCCGGCGCAATGGGTTGCCGGGTTTGAGCGCACTATCATGGCGACCACCTGGAACACCCCCGGGGTGATGACCGCCATTGCCGCGGCCTGGCTAGAGGACGGCACTGTCAGCCGGCTCGAGGCGCAAAAACGCGCGGACGCACAGGCCCGCCAAGCCTTGGCTCTTGAGGTGCTGAGGGGGCTGCGGATCATCAGCCATCCGTCCTCGTACTTTATCTGGTTGCCCTTGGCCGAAGACGCCAGGGCCGATCAGATCGCCATGGCGCTGATGCGCGAGCAGGTGTCGGTGTCGCCCGCCGAACCCTTTGCGATTACCCAGCATGTTCCGCATGCGCTACGCCTGGCGCTGGGCTCGGTGGACATGGACGCGCTAAGCCAGGCATTGGTGACGGTGAAGAGGGTGGTCGGCTATTACTCATGACGGGCACATCCTTGGGCAGTTTTGTTCAATACGCGCACCATCAGGCTCTCTATCTTGACGCCTGGTTCAATTGACTGAGCAGGTGTGCGATGAGTTTGATCATGTCCATGGCGGCGTTTGCATTGGCCGCTTCAATAACGCCGGGGCCGGTGAATATCGTGGCGCTGGGTTCGGGCGCGCGCTTCGGTTTTCGCGCCAGTCAGCGGCATGTGGCCGGAGCGACGCTGGGGTTTGTGCTGTTGCTGGTCCTGATGGGGTTGGGTTTGCATGAGCTACTGCAATGGTGGCCGGCAATGACGCAAGTGGTGCAATGGGCCGGGGTAGCGTTCCTTCTGTACATGGCGTTCAGACTGGCCGCCGACAACGGCCAGCTGGAGGCCAAGGACAGTGGCCGCGCGCCATCGATGCTCTATGGCGCGGTCATGCAATGGCTCAACCCGAAAGCCTGGCTGGCCTGCGTGGCCGGCATGGGCGCGTTCGTCGCCGATGGCGAGGCCCACCTGGTGTGGCAGTTTGCTGCGGTGTACCTGGTGATTTGCTACGTGTCGGTCGGATGCTGGGCCTACGCCGGGACGTTCTTGCGTGGCTACCTGGACAACCCGACGGGCATGCGCGTGTTCAATCGGTTGATGGCGTTGTTGTTGGCGGTGAGTGCGGTGTACTTGGTGTTGCCAGAGATGCACTGACACGCCATTTTGTGGTGTGCAGGGTTACTCCGTGAGAGCTGCCCGACCCATTTCAAGGTGGTGCACAGAAACGTGACTTCAGGAAAGCTTCAGGCCCTGAGGGCCCCCGCTTCGGTATTTCGTGACAACGACTCATGATGAGCGAAATTTGCAATCATCAGCCAAGGGCTGTTTGGCATCCTGCGCCGGTCGAATTTTTTGTGGCGATTGTGGCGCGGTCGACCGTCGTCGTTCATACGACCGGAGCCACTTCTCAATGCCTCGGGAAATGTCCAATCATAAAAGGAAAAATGAATGACGTTAATTACCCCGCGGCAAATCTCAGCAAGTATTTCGAACACCGGCGATAGGATTGAAAGTTCATCAGCGAGCCTCCCGCAACATTCTCAGCCAATAGACAGGCTCGCTGCACAAGTCATTAAAGCTTCAAATTCTTCAGTGCAGTTTTCAAAGGGATCTGCAAGTGGTGACGTCCATATCGGTATCATTTACCGGCCAGATAACTTTGGTGCTGGGCATGCTTTGTACGATAAACCTCCGGTCCGTACGATGAGTCAGTTGAATCCCATGATCGGTGAACCGATCACCTTGCCCAAGAGCCTTTCCAACATCAATTTTACTCGAAACAATAAAGACGATGCGCAGAAAAGTAAGGAGGTCATTCAACGCCGACAGGAGGCTTTTCAACAGCCAGCGCATGAACACAATAGCGGACTAAGTGAAGTGCATGGGCTGTTCATCCCGGGCGCCCCATCGGCAGTGCATAGTCAGCAGGGGGAAGCCATTAACATACCGAGCCAAAATAGCAAACATAAATCGAAGCGCAACGAACTGGATAGTCGTGCGCAGTTCGAGCACCGAAGTATTGCAGAGGCGCGGTTGCATGGGAAACCGGTATTGGCTATCTGCGCCGGAGCGTGGCGTTTGGCCGAAGCATATGGGGGCTGCACAGAGACATTTGGTGGCAGCGAGCTTAAAAAACACTACAGCCCAGGTGCTGATACCATGAATGTGGGTCACGACGTCGACATAACGCTTTCGCATACAAACCTAAGCGGTACGATGCCGAAAAAAGACGAGCATGGATATAACGGGCAGCCTTCTGCTATGCGAGATGACAAATTGGGGTGGGTGAACACTACCCACTGGGCTAGCGTGAAGGCGAACGAGGATGGCACCTTGGCCAGCGCACTCGAGACTCCAACCCCAACCCCAGCGCCAGGTTTACGCGAACTGCAGAATCAATCAAAGTTGCCGACAACCCCAAGTGAATTGATTATAACTGCAACTTCGGAAGGTAAAGTCGAAGCATTCGAAACCCGCCATGGCGCGCCAGTAATGGGTGTGCAGTGGCATCCAGAGGCGTATCTTCCTGGAATGAGTGGTCGAGATCCGATTTCTCAAGAAGTGATGGGGCTTCAATCTCCGAAAGAGTACGATGCCTATTTACGCAATCATGAAAGAACTGTCGCGCAATCGGATAATCTATTCAAGGCATTTGGACAAAGTGCAGCGGCATATCGAGGGCGTCAGGAAGTTAATCAAGAGATTAAAGAGCGCCAGCTGAAGTATGATCGCGATTAAACGGTGCGGATTGGCTGGGAATATCGAGTGTATTCACCAATATGCCATCAGGTGATCGGAGCAGGCGGCTCGCTGTGCAACTGCTCGTGTTCACCCCCGATACTGCCCCGGTGTCGCCGCCAGATGCTGCTTGAACGCCCGCTGGAAATGCGCCTGGTCGGCAAACCCCGCTTCCAGCGCCACGTCGGCGATCAGCTTGCCATTGCGCAGTTGATCCTGGGCAAACTGGATACGCCGGTTGACCAGGAAGGCGTGGGGCGTCATGCCGTAATGCTGCTTGAACGCGCGGATCAGGTAGGAGGGCGACAACTGCGCCGCTTCGCAGATATCTTCGAGCTTGAGCATTTGCGTGCAGTGCTCGCGGATGAAGTCGGCGGCGCGTTCGAGCTTGAAATTGGGCTCGTGCAGCGGTTGTTCGGCCGGGTTCAGGCGTAGTTGCACCTCGGTGAAAAATTCCACGGCCGCGCTGTGTTTACCCAACACGTCTTGCTGGGCATCGACCAGCACCTGATGCAACGCCTGCAATCCAACGAACAAAGCACGGTCCGCGGTGTGGGTGGCCGCGAACCGGCGAAACGCCAGATCGTTGCCGAACCCGAGTTGATGCTGTAAATCGGTGAGCCACGGGGTGTCGACGTACAGCATCAGGTACGACCAGGGCTGGTCATCGATTGGATTGCAGGCATGGACATCACCGGGGTTCATCAGCACGACGGTCCCGGCGCAGACCTCGAAGTTCGATTGCTCATGGACATAGGTACTGCGCCCGGCGGTGATCGCACCGATGGAAAAGTGCTCGTGGGCATGCCGGGTGTAACAGACCTCGCGTCCGTCGGCGATGGAGCGGGCTTCGATGAAGGGCAGGGCATCATCGCGCCAAAAGCGCGGTGCCTTGTCGGTGTCCCTGGTCTTTGCGGGCTTCATGATCAATCCTTGGCAGATCAGCGCCTGAGTGTATTAGCTCTCGCCTTCAAAGGCTCGTTTCAGTTCGGCGATATCGAGTTTTTTCATGTGCATCATGGCCAGCATCGCGCGCTGGGATTTTACCGTGTCGGGATCCTTGATCATTTCCATCATCGCGACCGGCACGATCTGCCAGGACACGCCGAATTTGTCCTTGAGCCAGCCGCATTGCTGTGCTTCGACCGGCCCACCGGCAGACAGGCGTCCCCAGAAGTGGTCGACTTCTTCCTGGGTCTGGCAGTTGACCTGGAACGAGATCGCTTCGTTGAAAGTGAAGTTCGGGCCACCGTTGAGACCGGTGAAGGTTTGCCCGTCGAGTTCGAAGCTGACCGTCATGACCGAACCGACTTCCCGGCCGTGGAACTCTTTTCCAGCCTCGCCGTAGTGAGTGATGGCGGTTATTTTCGAATGATCGAAGATCGCACAGTAGAACTTGGCGGCCTCTTCGGCCTGACCATCGAACCACAGGCAAGGGGTGAGTTTTTGCACATGTAGCATGGCGGGTCTCCTTGGCAGGTTTTTGCAGGCTGGATTATCAGCGTAGCTAGCCTGGGGCGGCCTGGTCGTGCCGTAGATCGCCGAGTGTGTAAGGATTTTCTACAGAATGTTGTCAATATGACTGCGACCTGAGTCATGCTGACTACGCCTTTAGCGAGTCGTTGTGACCAGTACGTTCTCAGGGCCCTGATTTTCATGGGTTAATTGGGTGGCACGCGACTTGATAAGTCCAACGTACAACTGAACTGCTACAGGAGTACGGAAATGTTCCATGTCTTCAGCAATGCTCAGAATGTCCTGCACCTATCCAGCCGTGTGTTGGGCGTTGGCCTGGCGATGTTACTGGCCGGCATCTACGGCGCTTACCTCCATGCTGGCCATCTGTCGATCGTTGCACTGGTGTCGTTGCATGCCATGACCATCGTCGGACCGACCCTGCTGAAAATCGGCTACGTCATGCGCCTGCTGGCCCAACACCGGTTGAGCAAACCTCAGTTCGTGGCGCTGGCCTGATGCGTAAACTGTCCGCAGCTCCCGTCTTCAGCCTTGGTTTTAGACCGTTTTTTCTCGCGGGTGCCGCGTTTGCCGCAGTGGCGGTGGCCATCTGGGCCCTGTGGCTGTACGGGCGTTTGCCCGAAGCGCAACCGGTAGGAGGCATGCTCGCCTGGCATCGGCACGAGATGCCGTTCGGGTTCGCCGTGGCGATCATTGCCGGTTTTCTGCTGACGGCGGTGCCGAACTGGACCGGCCGCCCCGGGCTCAACGGTTGGCCACTGATCGGGCTGGTGCTGATCTGGTTGCTGGGGCGACTGGCCTGGTTACTGCCGATTTCTCCTGCAGGGGTGCTGCTTTCGCAACTGTCTTTCTTGCCGTTGTTGGCCTGGGTGCTGGGACGAGACCTGGTGGCTGCTGGCAAGCGTGAGAACTATCCGATTCTGCTGCTGATCACCTTGCTGGCCGGTTGTCAGCTCATGACACTGTGGGGGCTCTGGACTGATGACACAGGTTTGCAGCGGCGTGGTGTATTAGCGGCCTTATGGCTGGTAGGCGCACTGATGAGCGTGATTGGCGGGCGGGTAATTCCGTTCTTCATTCAACGCGGCTTGAACCGTCCGGCGACGCCTGCAGCCAATCCATTACCCACCAAGGTGCTGCTGGTGAGCGGGTTGTTGGCGGCGGTGACGTTTGCCATCGGTTTGAATGACGTGCCCAGGTTTTGGCTGGCGGCGTTGTTTTTATTGATGGGCAGTCTGCATCTGTTGCGCCTGTGGCGTTGGCATGACCGGGGTATGTGGCGTGTGCCGCTATTGTGGTCGCTGTACCTGTCTTATGCCTGGCTGGTAGTGGCGGTGTTTGCCATGGCGCTGTGGCATCTCGGCCTGATGCCGCAACAGAGTCTGGCCACGCATTCGTTGGCGGTGGGCGGTATTGGCGGGTTGATTCTGGCGATGATTGCGCGGGTTAGCCTGGGGCATACCGGTCGGCCGCTGCTACCCTCGAAAGCAATCGTTGCGGGGTTTGCCCTGGTGCTGTTGGCGGCTTTGTCACGGGTGTTGCTGGTGCCGTTCGCCGGGTGGGGATTGGGGGTGTCGGCGTTGCTTTGGTGTGTGGCGTTTGTGCTGTTTCTGTGGCGTTACACAGGTATTTTGTTCAGCCCGAGGGCGTAGGAGTCAGGCTTGCTGGCGAAGGCGTCCTGGCAGACGATAATTGTCTTTCAGGTGTACATATCCATTCCTGCGGTAACGGCCACCTAGGGTTTCGCTCTTACAGCGAGTCACTTGGAAAAACGGAACGCCGCCCGGCCCCAAGTAACCAAGGGCTCTTGCCCCTGGCGTTCGGTGCCTCG
>NZ_APIO01000016.1:0-40055 GCF_000408945.1 Pseudomonas sp. G5(2012) | reverse complement strand
CACCTGTACCCGGCGCATGCTGCGTTCGGTGGCTACAAGAAGTCCGGCGTCGGCCGTGAAACCCACAAGATGATGCTCGACCACTATCAGCAGACCAAGAACCTGCTGGTGAGCTACGACATCAATCCGCTGGGCTTCTTCTAAAAGACCGGGGGCGGCACGGGATTTCCGTGCCGCCTCCCCACCGCCTTCGCGAGCAGGCTCGCTCCCACAGGGGTTTTGTGGGGCCGACCCCGCGCACTGTGGGAGCGAGCCTGCTCGCGAAGGCGTCCCTAATGACACAGCACAACTGCCCTTGGCCGCTCTGGCACGGCCTTTGCGTGCCCGCAATCCACCCAAACGCAGCACCCGAAAGTCCAATCAAAAAGGCCAGCGAGGACTTATGACAACTACCACACAGCTCAAACCCACACTCGGCACCCTGCATTTATGGGGCATTGCCGTTGGCTTGGTGATTTCCGGCGAGTACTTTGGCTGGAGTTACGGCTGGGGCACCGCCGGGACCTTGGGGTTCCTCGTCACCGCCCTGATGGTGGCAACGATGTATACCTGTTTCATCTTCAGTTTCACCGAGTTGACCACGGCGATTCCCCATGCCGGCGGGCCATTTGCCTACAGTCGGCGAGCCTTCGGTGAAAAAGGCGGATTAATCGCCGGTATCGCGACCCTGATCGAGTTTGTTTTCGCGCCGCCGGCCATCGCCATGGCCATCGGTGCCTATCTGAATGTGCAATACCCGGAACTGGACCCGAAAATCGCCGCCGTCGGCGCCTACTTCGTGTTCATGACCCTCAATATTCTCGGCGTCAGCATCGCCGCCACCTTCGAACTGGTGGTGACCGTGCTGGCCGTCGCCGAACTGCTGGTGTTCATGGGTGTGGTCGCGCCTGGGTTCAGTTTCAGCAATTTCGTGCTCAATGGCTGGTCTGGCTCCAGTGAATTCACTATTGCGTCCATTCCCGGCATTTTCGCCGCCATTCCCTTCGCCATCTGGTTCTTTCTCGCCATCGAAGGCGCCGCCATGGCCGCCGAGGAAGCCAAGGACCCGAAACGTACAATTCCCCGGGCATACGTCAGCGGCATCCTGACCCTGGTATTCCTGGCCATCGGCACAATGGTAATGGCCGGTGGCGTCGGCGACTGGCGTCAACTGGCAAACATCAATGACCCGCTGCCCCAGGCCATGAAAGCGGTAGTCGGCAACAATTCGACCTGGATGCACATGCTGGTCTGGATCGGCCTGTTTGGCCTGGTGGCGAGTTTCCACGGGATCATTCTCGGTTACTCGCGGCAATTCTTCGCCCTGGCCCGCGCCGGTTACCTGCCACGCAGCCTGGCCAAGCTTTCGCGTTTCCAGACCCCACATCGGGCGATCCTGGCCGGTGGCGTGATCGGCATTGCAGCGATCTACAGCGATGGCCTGGTCAACCTGCAAGGCATGTCGCTGACGGCGGCGATGATCACCATGTCGGTATTTGGTGCCATCGTCATGTACATCATCAGTATGCTGAGCCTGTTCAAACTGCGTAAAACCGAGCCGAACCTCGAGCGCACCTTCCGCGCACCGGGTTATCCGATCGTACCAGGGATCGCGCTGTTCCTGGCGCTGGTGTGCCTGGTCGCGATGGCGTGGTTCAACACCTTGATCGGCCTGGTCTTCCTTGGCTTCATGGCGGCCGGCTACCTGTATTTCCAATTGACCGCGCGGCAGCGCTCCGAAGCACCGGCGGACGCTATGCTCGAAGGTATCTAGCAGCCCGGCACCGCCCTATTAAGGTGCATACCACCCCCCCTGTAGGCGCTGCACTCGACAGCGCCTACAAAGGATAAGCAGTGAATTTGAGTTATTTAGAGGACACCGCCCATGGCCGTTTATGCCCATTCCGTCGGCGCCCAGACCTACCGCTTTGAAAACCTCAAGGAAGTGATGGCCAAGGCCACCCCGGCACGCTCCGGGGACTATCTGGCCGGCGTCGCCGCCCTCAATGACGGCGAGCGCGTCGCTGCGCAGATGGTGTTGGCCGACATCCCGCTGAGCCACTTCCTGCAGGAAGTCCTGATTCCCTATGAGACCGATGAAGTCACCCGACTGATCATCGACACCCACGATAAACAGGCTTTCGCAGTGGTCAGCCATCTCACTGTCGGCGGTTTTCGCGACTGGCTGCTCAGCGACGCCGCCGACGAACAGGTCCTGCGCGCCCTCGCCCCCGGCCTGACCCCGGAAATGGCGGCTGCCGTGTCGAAGATCATGCGCGTACAGGACCTGGTGCTGGTCGCGCAGAAAATCCGGGTCGTTACGCAGTTCCGCGGCACCTTGGGCCTGCGCGGTCGCCTGTCTACCCGCCTGCAACCCAACCACCCGACGGACGAACCGGCCGGCATTGCCGCGAGTATTCTGGATGGCCTGCTGCACGGAAACGGTGATGCCATGATCGGCATCAACCCGGCCACCGACAGCATCGCCTCGATCTGCGCCATGCTGGAAATGCTCGATGCGATCATCCAACGCTACGAAATCCCGACCCAGGCTTGTGTGCTGACCCATGTCACCACCTCGATCGAAGCGGTCAATCGCGGCGTCCCCCTGGACCTGGTATTCCAGTCGATCGCTGGCACCGAGGCGGCCAACGCCAGCTTCGGCATCAATCTCAATGTACTCCAGGAAGGATACGACGCCGGCTTGAGCCTCAACCGCGGTACGCTCGGCAAGAACCTGATGTATTTCGAAACCGGCCAGGGCAGCGCCCTGTCGGCCAATGCCCACCACGGCGTCGACCAACAAACTTGCGAAACCAGGGCTTACGCCGTGGCCCGCCATTTCAAGCCGTTCCTGGTGAACACCGTAGTCGGGTTCATCGGCCCCGAATACCTCTACAACGGCAAGCAGATCATCCGCGCCGGCCTCGAAGACCACTTCTGCGGCAAGCTACTGGGCGTGCCGATGGGCTGCGACATCTGTTACACCAACCATGCCGAGGCCGACCAGGATGATATGGACACCCTGTTGACCCTGCTCGGGGTCGCCGGGATCAACTTCATCATGGGCATCCCCGGTTCCGACGACATCATGCTCAACTACCAGACCACGTCGTTCCACGATGCGCTGTACGCCCGCCAGACGCTGGGGCTCAAGCCTGCACCGGAGTTCGAGCAATGGCTGGCGAAAATGGGCATCTTCACGCAGCCGGACGGCAAGGTCCTCTTCGGTAACAGCCTGCCGCCGGCCTTCCGCCAGGCCTTGGCGCAATTGGGATGAGTGTCGATATGGAAAAACCACCTTTTGATCCGCACAACCCGTGGCTGGAACTGCGACGGCTGACCCCCGCACGCATTGCCCTGGGCCGCACCGGCACCAGCCTGCCGACCCGCGCACAACTGGACTTTCAGTTTGCCCACGCCCAGGCGCGAGACGCGGTGCACTTGCCGTTCGATCATGTCGCCCTCAGCGAGCAATTGGCCGAATGCGGTCGTGACAGCCTGTTGCTGCATAGCGCTGCAACTGATCGCAACAGCTATCTGCAACGCCCCGATCTGGGGCGAAAATTGAGCGTGGAGTCGGCAAAAAAACTGCGTGAATACGCCGCAGCCAATCCTAGGGGAGTCGATCTCGCCATCGTGGTCGCCGATGGGCTGTCGGCATTGGCTGTGCATCGCCACACACTGCCGTTCCTGGCACGCTTTGCAGAGCAGAGTTCAGCCGACGGATGGTCTATGGCACCGGTGATACTGGTAGAACAGGGCCGGGTCGCGGTAGCCGACGAAATTGGCGAACTGTTGGGTGCAAAAATGACCGTGATCCTGATCGGCGAACGCCCTGGCCTGAGCTCTCCAGACAGCCTGGGATTATATTTCACCTACAATCCAAAGGTCGGCCTGACCGACGCCTATCGCAACTGCATCTCGAATGTACGCCTCGAAGGCCTGACTTACGGCATGGCGGCACACCGTTTGCTTTATTTGATGCGCGAGGCGTGCCGGCGACAGTTATCCGGAGTCAACCTGAAGGACGAAGCGCAGGTGCAAACGCTGGAGTCAGACGCAGGAGCGGACATTAAAGGAAATTTCCTACTGGATTCACCGCAAGCCTGAACCGCTTCCGCATTGCACTTTCTCATCCTTTTCAGGCAGGATCGATGCACGGCTGCCAGTGAGTATCCTTTGCCGCCAAAGCACGTGAAGACAGCCACTTGAAGACGAGAACTACCATGCGGATTATTCAAGCGACCCTCGAACACCTGGACCTGCTCACCCCATTGTTCGTCAAATATCGCGAGTTTTATGGCTCCCTGGCGTACCCGGACTCGTCCCGGGCGTTCCTCGAGAAACGCCTGCGGCGCAAGGAATCGGTGATCTACCTGGCACTGTCCGATGACGACAGCAACAAACTGTTGGGCTTCTGTCAGCTGTACCCCAGCTTTTCTTCGCTTTCGCTCAAGCGCGTTTGGATCCTAAACGACATCTACGTCGCCGAAGACGCCCGCCGCCAGTTGGTCGCCGACAACCTGATCCGCACCGCGAAGAAAATGGCCAAGGAAACCAACGCGGTGCGCATGCGCGTGTCCACCAGCAGCAACAACGAAGTGGCACAAAAAACCTACGAATCCATCGGATTCAAGGAAGACACCGAGTTCAAGAACTACGTATTGCCGATCAGCGACGAGTTGTAAGGAAAAAAGATCGCAGCGTTCGGCCGAAGGCTGCGATCTGGTTCTCGCAGAAATCCCCTGCTACAAACCCTACGCGCTTTTCACTTCCCAGCCCGTATAATTCCGTTCTTTCCGGCTTGTAAGAAAAACTACCTCCTGTCTGTAGTCTTACGCGAAGTCATCCGCAGGCCTGCCGAACCGGGCCGTTACCACAGGTGCCGTCCATGGATTTCAACCCGCTCGATCTCGTCCTGCATCTCGATGTCTACCTCGATTTGCTGGTCAACAACTACGGGCCATGGATCTACGCCATTCTCTTCCTGGTGATCTTCTGTGAAACCGGCCTGGTGGTCATGCCTTTCCTGCCGGGAGATTCGCTCCTGTTCATCGCTGGCGCCGTCGCGGCCGGTGGCGGGATGGACCCGGTATTGCTGGGCGGCTTGCTGATGCTCGCGGCGATCCTCGGAGACAGCACCAACTACATCATCGGACGAACGGCGGGCGAACGATTGTTCAGCAACCCGAACTCGAAGATCTTCCGGCGCGACTACCTGCAACAAACCCACGATTTCTATGACAAACACGGCGGCAAAACCGTGACCCTGGCGCGTTTCCTGCCGATCATCCGCACCTTTGCCCCCTTTGTCGCCGGCGTCGCGAAAATGCCTTACCCGCGCTTCTTCGCCTTCAGTGTGCTGGGCACGGTGCTCTGGGTCGGCGGCCTGGTCACCCTGGGTTTCTTCTTCGGCAACGTACCCTTCATCAAATCGAACCTGTCGCTGCTGGTGGTCGGCATCATCCTGCTGTCGCTGGTGCCGATGATCATTGGTGTCGTGCGCAGCCGTTTTGGCAGTTCGAACTCCAAAACCGCATCGCGCTGACAGGATGTGGTCCCTTGCCGCCTGGCGACGTCGACGCATCCTGGCCAGGCACCCGATAGCCGACGACATGTGGCAGCGGGTGCGTCATCACCTGAGTTTCCTGGATGGCATCAGCGCCGCCGAAGACCAGTGGCTGCGTGAAGCCTGCGTACTGTTTCTGCAAGACAAACACCTGACCGCCCTGCCCGGTGTCGAGCTGCATCAGGAACAACGCTTGCTGCTCGCCGCCCAGGCGCAACTGCCGTTGCTGCATCTGGGCGACCTGAACTGGTATCAGGGCTTTCACGAAATCGTCCTCTACCCCGACGACTTCCTCAGCCCCCAGCGCCATCGCGACGCCAGTGGGGTCGTGCACGAATGGGACGGCGAGCACAGCGGTGAAGCCTGGCAGCAAGGGCCGATCATCCTGGCCTGGCCCGGGGTCATGGCCAGCGGTGGCTGGGAGGGCTACAACCTGGTGATCCACGAACTGGCGCACAAGCTCGACATGCTCAATGGCGATGCCAACGGCTTGCCCCCGCTGCACGCGAACATGCGCGTCAGCGACTGGGCCAGGATCATGCAAGAGGCCTACGACGACCTCGACCGCCAACTGGAGCGCAATCCAGACGCCGAGACTGCCATTGATCCGTATGCCGCGGAAAACCCGGCCGAGTTTTTCGCCGTCACCAGCGAATACTTCTTCAGTGCCCCGGATTTGCTGCACGAGGCTTATCCACAGGTCTACGAGCAACTCAAGCTGTTCTATCGCCAGGACCCGCTGGCGAGGCTGCGGCAACTTCTGGCCGAGAACCCGGTCTATCAGGCACACGACTAAGGTCTACACGACCTCTGGTACGTGGCGTCGCCGTAGGAATATGCCTATAATCGCCGCCACTTTTTGGTCAATCCGGCCAAGTGTTTCTGGTCAACTAACGGGGGCAACGCCCAATGAGCTACAGCAAGATTCCGGCTGGCAAAGACCTGCCGAACGACATCTACGTCGCGATCGAGATTCCGGCCAACCACGCGCCGATCAAATACGAAATCGACAAAGACAGCGATTGCCTGTTCGTTGACCGTTTCATGGCCACCCCTATGTTCTACCCGGCCAACTACGGTTACATCCCGAACACCCTGGCAGACGACGGTGACCCCCTCGACGTGCTGGTCGTAACCCCTTACCCGGTTGCTCCAGGTTCGGTGATCCGCGCTCGCCCAGTCGGCATCCTGAACATGACCGACGATGGCGGCGGCGATGCCAAAGTGATCGCGGTTCCACACGACAAGCTGTCCCAGCTGTACGTCGACGTGAAGGAATACACCGACCTGCCTCCACTGCTGATCCAGCAAATCGAGCACTTCTTCGCGAACTACAAAGATCTCGAAAAAGGCAAATGGGTGAAAATCGAAGGCTGGGACGGCGCAGACGCCGCCCGTGCTGCGATCACCCAGTCGGTTGCCAACTATAAAGGTTAAGAGCAGCTGCAGGCTTTGAGCCATCAGTTTCAAGAAGAACCCCGGTTGATCCGGGGTTTTTTTTGGGCGCCTGTAAAGCCGCTTTAAACAGTTTGTTTATCTCGCCACATCCCAAGGTTTTCATGTTTATTTTTTACCCAACACGTCTCACATCCAGTCGTAAATTTCCCGCGAAATTTGAACGGGACGTTTATTCAAACCCCTGACCGGCGCCAGTAGACTCCCGGTCATGAAAAAGAACACTAGCGGCCCTCGGTTTAAAGCGCTCCTTGAAGCAGCGAACATCACGACGACAGGATTCGCCGAATTCCTGGATACGGCTCCGCAAAATGTACACAACTGGTACAGCCGCGGCGTGCCCGCCCACTGCATGGAAGAAGTCGCCAGGAAACTCTCGGTCAACAGCGACTGGCTGAAAACCGGCGAAGGCTTGAAAGACGCCAGGCACTTGCGCCTCCTCGACGACTCCGGCAACACCTTCGACGCCCAGGCGATCCGAGGTGTCTACACCGTGGTCGAACCCATCGACATCGAATTGCCGTTCTACAAGGAAGTGATCACGGCCCCCGGCTCCAACAAGACCCACGTCATCGAAGACCGCGAACAATGCCTGCGCCTGCCCCGCAGCCACCTCGACTTCCTGGAAATCAATCACACCGACGCCATCGGCGCCGCGATGATCGGCAACAGCATGGCCGAGAAAATCGATGACGGCTCCACCCTGGCGATCGATCGCGGGCTGACCCAGATTGTCGATGGCGAAATCTACGCTATCGAACATGACGGCATGCTGCGAATCAAATACCTGCACCGACTGCCGGGCAACTCCCTGCGCTTGCGCAGCCATAACCGCGCGGACTACCCCGATGAAATCTTCAGGCCCGCGCAAATCGAAGAGCAGAACATCAGGGTACTGGGCTGGGTGTTCTGGTGGTCGACACTGAACAAACGCCGGCCACCGCTTCCGTTTCTGTAGGAGCGAGCATGCTCGCGATGGACGTCAACGATTACGCGGGAAATCTGGCACCCCGCAGCGTTCTCCGGTTTTTCGCGATCATGCTCGCTCCTACAAGAGCTAGCGAACAAACACCAGACCACCCAATTCGCCCACCCAGGAACCCCATCTCACACACCAAGCTGGGAATTTCACAAAAAAATCAGTATGCTGCGCCCCACATTTGCGCATCGACCCGCCAAGCGGCCCTGATCGCACCGACAAGGCAGATGACTTTCTCGCCAAGTCCCACAGCCGGACGCAAGATCCGGGTGTACGTTTTGAAGGCTGGCGCGGTTTACCAAAAATGAACCAAGCCAGTCCCCGAGAAGCCGGCCACAAGCCGGCTTTTTATTGCCCGTAATAATGTCATCCGCCAGTTTCTCTCACGGATAACTAAACGATTTCACCAACGTCAGCTCCCCCACCGCCCGCATCGGCACCAGAAACGTCTCCATCTTCTCACTCGGCGTCCCCTCCTCCGTAATCACCGTCACCTGCGCCGTCGTCAACGGCTGAACCGCATCTTCCTGCCCTTCCTCATCGCTGCGATACCCACCGCCAAAGTAATTCACATACACCAGATACTGCCCCTTGATCGGCGCGGGCATGGCGAAGATTTCCGGGCCGTAGCCGGTGGTGACGTCGACATCGAGTGCGGCGCCGTTGGCCACGGCGCGGTCGCCGTACCAGATGTGGGCGCCGTCGGGGGTGATCAGGTGCAGGTCGAGGTCGGTGCCGTCGCTGTCCCAGGCCAGCAGCACGCGTAGTTTGGCTGGAGTTGCTCCACCACTGGCGTTGAGGAATTGCACGCGGCGGTGTTGCTGGCCGTCGGGGCTGCGGACTTCGACGCTGTTACTGCCACTGGGGAATGAGAACGGTCGATCGAAGCCTCCCGCGGTATCGATTTTCAGCGGCATGCTGACGCCGTTGACGATTAGTCGGCCGGGTTCGCCGTTCTTCGGCACGGCGTTGATCTGACCTTTGATACGTGCGGTGTTTGCCTGTCCCGCCGGGGTGTTCACCGATGAGGCCGGGTAGTTGACGATCTGCCGAAAATTTTCGCCTTCCCCTTCGGCGGCGCCGGTTCGCCAGCCGCCAGAGGGGGTGTCGAGTTTGACGCTGTCGGCGGCGGTTGCCGGGGATAACAGGGCGAGCGCGCAGAGCAGCAGCAAGACCTGTGGATAACGATCTGTCATGGCCTATTCCAGCAAGAGGTGGCGGGCGAGCCCTTCGATGTAGGTTTCATCCTGGCCGTTGGGGTGCGCTTCGAAGGCCAGGTGCAGGTATTCGTGGGTCAGGTCGAGGCGGTCCTGCAGCGAAAGCACGCCGCGCGCGTAGATGCGCTGGCGTTCACGGTCGACGAAAGGACGGCCGAAGGCCAGGCGACATACGGCGAAGGTGCTGACTTCGTTGTAGCCGGCTTCGCTTTCAAGACGGGGGCGCCAGCCGCGGCGTTGCTTTTGCAGCCAGTCTTGCGCGGCGGGCAGCGCCTCGCAGGAAGCAACAGGATTATCCCAGCGGCTGAGGCTGGCGCGCGGGTATGCGTGGAGCAGGACGGCGTCGTAGCGCTGGCCGGCGTTGGCTTGGTCCACGGCAAGTTGCCAGGACAATCTGTCGAGGCCTGGCTGATTGGAGTGGTAGGTCACGGTGCTCCCGGTGAGCACCAGGTCGCTGGTCCAGGCGGCGATGCTGCGTACCTGCGCCGTGGCTGGGCGTGGGGCGACGCGCTGGTGCTGACTGCTGTCGTCGATGCTCAGGCAATCACCGCGGCGCGTGGCGTTTTGCAGCAGGTAGGTGCGGATGGCCACGGCCAGGGCCTTGGCGGCCTCAACGGGTTCGGCACTGGCTTCACGCTGCAGGACTCGGGCGACGTACTCTTCGCGATCGAGGCGGGCGACCAGTTTTGGTGAAGGGCTGTCGTTGAGTAAAAACAGGTCGCCGTCACTGTGGATATCCAGTTGGTTGCCGTTGACGAACTCGACCCGGTAATCGCCCCGCAACAGGCCGGACGACATGACACGGTCACCTGACATGACCCGCTGCAGTGGATAGCGGGAGAAAAGATCGACTTCGACACACTTCCCCGCCTCCACCGGCCAGGACGTGGGCAGCACCACGGACAACGCCTGGGCGTAATCGCGCAGAACCCGCTGGCTGGTTCCGCGTCCTCCCGCCCAGATCGGCGTGCCATCCGTCGTCCAACCGGCGAATCCACCCTGACGCGACGCTGTATCCCGATCCCCGAGCCAGCTCCAAGTCTTCACCCGCAAGCGGCTGCCGAGTTCGCCCACGACGTTGCCATCCGCCGCGTTCAATAGCACATCCAGCAATACGCGACGCGCCTGGTCCTGCGCCGGCATCAGCGCCAACATGCGCAACAATTCCACCACCGAAACCCGGGTGGCTGGTTGTAATGACGGCAAATCCAGCAGCCACTGCGGTGACTGTCGTACCTGCCAATACGCCCGCCAACCAGAAACATCGATACCCAATCGCGCCGGCTCGAAATACAGCCCGCAGGATTTCACCAACGCCTGATCCCGATCGATCTTGCCACCGGCGGTACAACAATAGACTTCTTCCTTCGACTGCCCGCGACACTCGTACGCCGGCTCACGCGCGCCGGTGTCCACCAGCCAGGCGTACACAAACAACTTCCAGACACTGCCCAGGGGCGCCTGCAAACTGTCGGGCAAAGGTTCGCGCGACAGCACCTGCGTTCGGCTCAACGTCAGCAACTGATCCTTGAAAGCCAGGCGCAAGGGATCTTCCTGCGCACTGACCAGCGCGGGAATCAGACACAGCAGCAACCAGACCCAAGGCCGATACATATCAGTGAACCGTCAGCTGACCGAGCGCCGGTTTCTGCTCCTGAGCCTGATGCTGTGGCGCGTACACCTGGGTAAAACGCGCCGGCGGCAGGCTGAACTGGCCTTTCTGCGGGAAGCGCACCAGGTGACGCAAACGCAGTTCGCCGCTCAAGGCATCCACCGGCACTGCATAGGCCATTTGTCCGGGCTCGAAACGGGCCTTCTCCAGCGCCGAAGGTTCGGTCCCGGCCTTGCCCATGAGCTTGATGCCCCAGGTCGTGCGTTCGACATCCGCGCCCGGTGGCAGCGGCACTTCGAGCAGGTCGTAACGCAAGGGTCTGGCGGCTTTGCTGGTCAGGATCACTTCGTCCAGATACAGGTTGTCGCTGGACAAGGGAGCACTGCCGACAGGCTGCAGCTTGAAGGTGAAGGCTTCATCGCCCGGCACCAGTCGCGACAGGCGACGGGTGATGGTCACAGGCAGCGGATCGACCGCTGGCTGTTTGCTCTGGAAGCTCAACGCGGCGCTCAGTGGACGCTCCTGCGCACCGCTCAGCGACAAGACGCCGGGGACCTGTGCGCCTTGCCATGTCCAATAGATTTCACCGGTCGCGCCCTGCTCCTGCGTCCAGCCGTCACCCGGTTTCAAGGTCACAGCCGGCGCCGCCTGTTCGATGTTGCGTTGTAACCAGGTCAGTGCCAGCGCACGTTCCAGCGTGGATTGCTGTGGCAGTAACCGAAGCAACAACGCTTGCGCATGCGCCTGATCGAACGGCTGCAGCGATGCATTCAGCGCCTCGGCAAATGGCTCGGAGCTGGTGGCCAGTCGCTGCTGTGCGTCAGCCAATTGCCGCTTGAATGCGGCTGGCAGAGCGACCTTCGATTGCCCCGCCAGCGAGGCGGTCAATGTGCGCGCAGCAGCCAGGCCCAACGCCGAATCCGGATCAGTCATGACCAGGCTATCGCCAGCCACGTCCATGACGTTTGCGGCACTGCCCTCACCGGCGCGCATCAGGTCCTCCATCAATCCGGTGAGCAAAGTCTCGACCGGCAATTGCATCTGTCTGGCGAACGACAGGATCAGCGCCCGTTGCAACAGCGGCGTGTTCTTCGCCTGTTTCGCGTACACCTCCAACACTCGCTGCCAGTGCTCTGGGGGTAAGTTCAGCTCCATTACCCGGCTGGCGTGCCAGTCGGCGTAATAGGCGTAGGCGGTAAGAAACGCATCCGGTTCGCCGTCCAGGCCCCACCAAGTGAAGCTCGCCGAAGGGCCGGCCATTTGCACCAGGCGCAGGCGGCTGTTCTGCATGATCAGGCGCAAGCGATCGCGGACCTGCGGGTTCGACGATAAGGCTGGATAGGCGATGCTCAACGGCAGCAATTGACTGGCGGTCTGTTCGACGCCGCCGTACGGATAGCTCAGCAGATCATCGAGGGCAGCACGGAACAGTGCTTGCGGGCTGTCGTCCAGACGCAGACGGATATCCGTTGCATCCGCTGGCAGGTTCAGCGGCGTATCCGCGCCAGCTACGTCCAGGCGTTGGCTTTGCGTGACTTGCCAGCCTTCGCCGGTTGCGCTCAGGTGCACGGTCAAGGCATCGACGGTTTTACCGTCCTGCACTAGTTCCGCGCTCCATTCGCCATTGACCAGCCCGAATGCCGGCAGCGGTATGTAGTTGATGCCGCTGTCGAGCGTGACGGGAACCCGCTGTTCGCTGCCCGCGTAATGAATCACCAGCTCGGCCTTGACCTGGTTTTGCGCCTGGCTGAAAGCAAACACACCAAGATCCGGTTTGTCGCCGGCGCGGAATCGAGTCGGCCCGCTCCACTTCAGGTACAGCGGTTTCTCCGAGCGCACGAACTGCTTCTTCTGCCCGACCTGGCCGCCATCGGCGATGGCCCGGGCGGTGATGCGCCAGCGGGTCAACGAGTCCGGCATCTTGAAAGTGAAGCGGGTCTTGCCACTGGCATCGGTCACAAGCTCCGGTTGCCAGGCCGCGGTGTCGACGTCTTCGCGACGCGGGCGCTCCAGCACCTTGACGCCCCGCTCACTGCGGTTGGCCTTGCCCGGCGCGCCAGGGCTGCCAGGCAGCGCGACGTCGTAACTGATGAACGACAGACTGGCGCTGGTGCGCACGTTGTTGCGGCGCGGATGGTAGAAGAACTGGTCGATGGACGGCGCGATTTCCGGCTGCAAGGCATAGACCATCTCGTCGACCACACTGACCGTCAGATGCGCCGGGATCGGCTTGCCGGCGAACTGCGTGCTCAGGTCGACCGACACGGTTTCACCGGGTCGGTAGGTCTCTTTGTCAGTGGCGATGGCCACTTCGATCTGCGGCGTGATTACCTTGATACCGGCGTTCTGGAAACTGTACTGACCACCCTTGGTGTACAGCACCGAGAACGTCAGGTTCGGCGCGAAGCTGTCCTGCACCGCAATGCGTGCGCGGTATTGGGTGTCGCTGAGTTTTTCCAGCTTCAGCCAGTCGCCGCCCTTGGACAGCAGCGCCGTGGCCTCGACCTTGTCGCGCTCCAGGGACAGCAGCGCATCGCTGATCGGCTCGGGAAAAGTGATCAGCGCCAGCGCTTCATCGCCAGCCTTGTACTCGGGTTTGTCGAGGACGATTTCCACGGTTCCCGGTACCGCCTTGACGCCCTCGCCGGTGACAGAATGGCCGGTGGCACCGAGGGTGCGACCATGGTCATCCTTGAGCGAGAGGTTGTAAGTACCGGGACGCTCGAAGGCCAGGCTGAAGCCCTTGTCGGTTGCCGCGAGCTTGCCCTCGCCGGCGCTTTGATCCTCCAGGCGTACCCAGCCGTAGCTGGCAGGCGTGACCGCTGCGCTCTGCTCGCTTTGATTGACGTAGCTGAACGCAACCTTGTCGCCCACCGCACTGAAGCGCCGCGGCGCACTCAGGCGAAAATTCGCCGCGCCGCGGTCAATGAGGATTTCCTTGGTGGTCTTGACCCGATACGCCGCGCCATCGCTGGCGAACACGGTGAGCATGTAGCGACTCGGTTTCTCGGCGGCTGGCAAATCGACAACGGCATTACCCTTGGCGTCGGTGGTCGATTCGGTGCTGGTCAGTTCCACCGGAAATTGCCCCAGGTATTGCAGCTCGTTGTCGACCATCGACAATTGCTGGGCACGCAGGCTCAGGCTCAACTTGGCGTTGGCCACCGGCTTGCCGTCCGGATAGAGCAGCACCAGGTTGCCCTTGATCGGTTCGCCGGTGCGGTAATCCTGCTTGGCCAGGTTCAGGGAAATTTCGAAGTGCGGCTTGATGTATTCAGCGACGCGAAAGGCACTGCTGTAGGCCTGATCCTTATAGTTGAAACGCAACTCGTACCCACCGGCCACAGCATTGTCGGGCAACTGGAAACGGCCTTGGGTACCGGCCTTGGAGTCGAGCTTCAAGGCCAGGGATTGCAGCGCCGTCCCGGTCGCATCCAATACGGTCACGTTAACGTCGGCTGCGACGGGCTGCACCGAATCCCGGGCGTTCTTGAACTCGCGCCCGACGATTTTCAGCGACACCCAATCCCCCGGTCGGTACAGCGGGCGGTCAGTGAAAGCAAAGAGTTTGGTGTCGTAGATTTCGCTGTCGTAGTAGAAGTTCTCCGAGACGAAAACGCCGCCCTCTTCATCCTCGCCAATCACGAATGAGCGCTCGGGACTGACGTGTTTCAGGCGCAGCAAACCATCGGCATCGGTTGCACCGCTGCTCATCACACCCAGGCCATCGGTCCACAGCACGTTGACCTTGGGCACCGAACTGCCTTCGTGTTTACGCGCAGCCCACACCAGCAGTTCATCCCCGGCAATCTTGCTGACCGCCACGGTGTTGGAGACGAACACCATGGTGGTCGCGCGGTACTTGCCGATCAGCGCTTCCACCAAATACAGGCCTGGTTTCAAGTTGCCCAACGGGATGTAGACGTTGCCCGGCGCCACACTGACGAACTCACTGGAAGACCCGGCGAGGTTCACGCCTTCAGGCGGCTGGATCGGTTTGGCTTGCCACAGCGGGTAGCGGAATTGGCTGACCACCGGCAGGCCCGGAATCAGGGCGAATTGTGACTGCGCGTCGTAGGGCGTTGGCGCGGCCATGGCGTTGCCCATCTTCAACTCCGGCACTTCTTCGGTGACTTGTTTACGCGACTCGTAGGAAAACGCCCGTTGCATGACCCGACGAGATTTGCGGTACCAGTTGTCCCACAAGTAGGCGAGCGTATTCGACAGGCCTTCGCCCTTGAACTGGCCGTCACTGACGACCCGGTGCAGGTTCTTCTGGCGCTTGAGAAAGTCCAGCGGCTTGTCGATGCGGTACACCCGAATGTCGGCACCGCCATAGGGTTCCATGCGCAAGCGACGGTAGTCGCGACCCGGCGCTTCAAGGCGGACCATCGCCTGTTCGTCGCTGGCAAAACTGCTGTCGGCCAGCAGGAAAAAACTTTCACCGGCCACCGGTGTATAGCCGCTGGGTTCGACAGCGTCTTGGGCGTTGACCGTCGAAAATGGAAGCACCAACGCCAACAGCAGAGGCAGAAAACGCAGCATGCGGGCACCCATCATTGGGAGAGAAAATTCAGTCGATAGACGCCGATGAAGTTGGGGTTGGCTGCATCGGGTATCCATCGGGTGTCCTTCCATGTCATGAGTTGTTGCAGGCTTGCCGAACGCATGCCGTTGTCGGTGGGAGTAGTGGTGCCGGTGTGATAGGCGATGTAGCGGCCCATCCAGATCATCAGGTGCTGGTCGTCGCCCTGGTCGAAAAACATCAGGTCGCCGGGACGCGCCTGTGCGATATCGCGGCCAACCAGCTGGCTGTTGAACTGGATCAGCTTGATCGCATTGACGTAGGGCCCGACCTTGCCACCACCTTGCTGCCATTGCTGGGCCAGCCCGCGCTGACCCGCACTCAACTCCAGTTCCGGCGGCAGGTAGCGGTTGGACAGGCCATTGCTGCGCAGCCATTTGTCGTCATGGACTTTCAGCGCTTCGTTGGCGGCAAAACGCACCAGGCCCGCGCAGTCCTGCTGATACCAGCGCGGGCTCGGCCCCCGACTCAGTTGCTCCTGCGCGATGCGCACGAACCAGGCGCGGAACACCTGGGATTGCTGCGGATCAAGCGCCGGTGTTTCGATCGCTCGGGCGCCCGCGCTCAACAGCAAAGCGAGCACGCCGAGGCTGCGGATCAGTACGTTCACAGGGCTTTCCATTGCAGCGGCAGCCATTGCCAGTGGCCATCGGGTTCGGTGCCCTCGGGCAGGGTCAGGGCGTACTTGCCGTATCCGCCGAGCTTGCGCAATTTGGGGATCAGGTAGGTTTGCGCCGCGTTGTAGAACACCGGTTCCATGTCTTGCGGCAGGCTGTCGAGGGTTTCGCGCTGCATCAACTGCGCCATGGCGTCCGGGCCGAAGTACACCGGCATCAGCAGGTCCTTGGGCACCACGTCGGCCATCGGCGGGAAGCGTTTGTCGAGGGTGCCAAGGGCCTTGTCCAGCAGTTTGTCATCGAGGGAAAACAACAGCGTCGACCCGTGGCGCGCCAGGCTGACGTTCATGAAAGCCTGGCCGGTGATCGCATCGGGATTCGCGGCATCCTTGGCCGCATACGGACCGAAACGGGAGCTGACCTGACGCTGCCACTGGCGGTTGTCACCTTGCTGTTTCTCAATCACCGGGAACACATGCTCATCGACCTTGCCTTCATAAGCGCCGACCATCGAGCCGAACAGCCTGCCCAGTTCGCCATCGAGGCTGGCGCTGTCTTCATCCTTTAGGCTGGCGACCAGCAGTGGTGTGTACAGCCGCGAATCGGCGTACCAGCACAGGCCCGCCGCACCGGCCATGTGCTCGGTCAACGCCTGGGCCGCAGTCTCGTCAGCACCGAGCTTGAGCAGCAGCGGCTTCTGTTGCTCGGCAGCCAGCGGCACGGCCACGCAAGCGCTGGCGCCCATCGGCATGGCTTGCCAGATCGGCTTGAAATCAAAGTCCGGCTGATCGTCCAGTTCATCCATGGCCAGGAAGCTGTGCCAGCCCTTGTCATCCATGTCGAAGCGCAACCCGGCGAAATTCGGGATGAAGCGCTGATACCCCATGGCGAGCACGCTGGCATTCACCGACAGTCGCTGCTTCACTTCCGGCGCGCGGGGTTGCAAGCCAAACGCTTCGGGGAACAGTTTGTCGCCGTTGAGCAGTGCGGCGATGGCTTGGGTCGAGACACTGCCCGACTCCTGCGTCGCTCCACTTTGCGGATCGTAGAGTTTGGTTGGATTCGACAGCACCACCAGTTTGTCGCCATGGGAGGCAAACAGCAGCGCCTTGCTGGCGTTGTAGCTGAGCTGATAAAGCGCCACGTCGTCGTTGCCGACTTTCACGTCTGCGAGTTTGCTCAACTGCGAATCATCCAGCGCCACTTTGGCCAGCGGCTCCAGCACCTTGGCCAGGCCACCGCGATCCATCACCAGCAGGAAATCCTTGAGCCTGCCATCCGCCCCGCGCCACAACGCAACGTCCGCCGGTTGATCGAACAGCTGCTCGATCAGCGTGTCCTGCAACTTCAGCTCATGCTCGTAGATGATCCGCCGCAAGCTGCCGATCAGCCCGAGGCGATCGGCGTGGGTTTCGTAATAGAAGACGAAATCTTCGGTCAGGGTTTCCTTTAGGAACGGTACCGCCAGCAGGTCCCTGGGCAACTGGCTCAAGGAGTGGGTCTCGAGCAAGCCATCGGGGCGACTCATGCCGAGTTTTTCCGCCGCCAGTTGCGGGGCCGGGGCTTTGCTTTTCAGCATCAGCCAGCCCATGCCAGCAGCCACGCCCACGACCAGACACAGCCCGATCACAATGGCCCGGACATTTTTTCCTGCCCAATAGCGGGACGGCTTGGGGCCAGGTGTTACAGCGGCCGGGGAAACAGTGTCATCGCTCATTTCACAAAACCCGAATTCATCCGTGGAGCGGGATGCTTAATAGTTGAAAGTCTTGACCAGCAGCAGGTCACCGATTGCGCGCAGGGGCACGATGAAGGTTTCGCGTTTTTCGTCGACGGTGTTTTCGTTGAGCACCAGGTTGATTTGCGACGTAATGACCTCGTTCTGATTGCTGGTCTCATCGAAGTTATAGCCGCCGCTACCGAAGTTGCCCCAATAGTTGACGTAAACCAGATAGGTGCCATGCAGCGACGCGGTCATGGTGAACATTTCCGGGCCGGGGCCGTCGACGCCGTCCGGGTCGAGGCCACCACCATTGCTCATCGCCGGCCGTGCCCAGAACGCGTGCTGGCCGTCGGGGGTGACGATGTGCAGGTCAAGTTCGGCTTTTGGATCGTCCCACCCCAGCACCACGCGAATCCGTGCGGGCGTGCGTAAATTGTTGGCTTCATAGAATTGCACGCGTTTGAGCGACTGGCCTTCGGCGCTGCGCACTTCGACGCTGTTGGAGCCGGCTCCGAATGCATAGGGCCGGGCAAACCGGCCCTGATCGTCGGTGTACAGGTTCAACGGATTACCGTTGACTGCGAGCGTGTGGGGTCCGCGCTGGGCACCGATGGCCTTGAGCTGGCCCTGGATCATCGTGCGATTGCGCTGCACACCACGGTCGATGGGTGGCGTGGGATAGGCGACTTGCGGGTTTTCCGTACGGTCCAGCAAACCGTTGAAGCGCCAGCCGCCCACCGGCTCCGACAGCTCGGCACTGGGCGCGGCCAGGGCGGGCGCACAGGCCCAGCCGATCAGCAGCAAAAGAAATGAGCGCATGTGATGCCTCCTGCCATGCATGACGAAACCTTGCGCCTGATCCTCGGCGCGTTACAGATGCGGGTACTGCGTTTCGTCTGAAAGACCCATGAATAGCGGGTCGTCGATGGCGCGAAGGTTAGACGTGCGGGTGTTTTTTAACAATCGGATGCGTCCGGATTTGCGGGGAGAGTCACGGTGAGCCGATTAACGCTTCTATTCGGCTCACAAAATGAGCCGAATCGCCACTCACTTTGTGGCGAGGGGATTTATCCCCGTTCGGCTACAAAGCAGTCGTAAATCCGGACAACGCATACAGTCGGAACAGACGTCAGGGGCCGCTTCGCAGCCCAACGGGGATAAATCCCCTCGCCACAGGACTGGTTCCTCTCAGGAAACGGTGGCTGAAACACCCCGCTCATTTGCCCATAAACCCCCTATCTGCTAGTGTCGCGCCGGTTTAACGTCAACCGGAAATCGCCGCCATGGCCCGCAAAAAAGCTGCACTGGATTTCGAACAGTCCCTCGCTGACCTGCAAACGCTGGTAGAGCGTCTGGAGAATGGCGAATTATCGCTGGAAGACTCGCTGGCCGCTTTCGAGCAAGGCATCGGCCTGACCCGCGATTGCCAGGCGGCGCTGGCCCAGGCCGAGCAAAAGGTTCAAGTGTTGCTCGAGCGTGATGGCGAGTTGGCCGAGGAACCCTTCGACGCGGATCAACCAGAATGATTGCAGCGTATTCAGCGACCAGCCAGGCCCGCGTCAACGCCGCCATGGAAACCCTGTTCATCGCGCCAGGCCCTGAGCTGGTGCGCTTGTACGACGCCATGCGCTACAGCGTGATGAACGGCGGCAAACGGGTGCGCCCATTGCTGGCCTACGCTGCATGCGAAGCACTGGGCGGCAAGGCGGAGCAGGCCAACGGCGCGGCCTGCGCGGTGGAGCTTATCCATGCCTATTCGCTGGTGCACGACGATTTGCCGGCCATGGATGATGACGATTTGCGTCGCGGCCAGCCGACTACGCACAAGAAATTCGATGAAGCCTGCGCGATCCTCGCTGGCGATGGCTTGCAGAGCCTGGCGTTCAGCGCCCTGCTCGACCCGCGCCTGAGCAACGTCGACGCCGAGATCCGTCTTGAAATGGTCAGCACACTGGCATTGGCGGCAGGTCCGGCGGGCATGGTCGGCGGCCAGGCCATCGACCTTGGCTCGGTAGGCCTGAAGCTCGATCAACAGGCGCTCGAATACATGCACCGGCACAAGACCGGCGCGCTGATCGAAGCCAGCGTCAAGCTCGGCGCCCTGGCCAGTGGTCGCGCCGAGAAGGACGAACTCAAGTCCCTGCAGACTTATGCACAGGCCATCGGCCTGGCATTCCAGGTCCAGGACGACATTCTCGACGTCGAAAGCGATACCGAAACCCTGGGCAAACGCCAAGGCGCCGACATTGCCCGCGACAAGCCGACCTACCCGGCACTGCTGGGCCTGGACGCCGCCAAGGCCTATGCCCTGGAACTGCGCGATCAGGCGCTGCATGCGCTGCGACCGTTTGACGCGGCTGCCGAGCCCCTGCGTGAACTGGCCCGCTACATCGTCGAGCGACGCAACTGACGGCGAATCCGCCAAAAAAGACCAACGCGTGGGCAGGGGCCGATGCATCAGGTAAACTGCCGCATCTTTTATACCTATAACGATTCGCCTGATGCCCACGACGTTTCATGAGATTCCCCGCAAGCGCCCGACCACGCCCCTGCTCGACCGCGCGAATACGCCGGACGGCCTGCGCCGGTTAGGCGAAGCCGAGCTGGAAACCCTGGCCGATGAGTTGCGCCTGGAATTGCTCTACACGGTCGGTCAGACCGGTGGGCATTTCGGTGCAGGTCTGGGCGTCATCGAGCTGACCATCGCGTTGCATTACGTCTTCGACACCCCGGACGACCGGCTGGTGTGGGACGTGGGTCATCAGGCTTATCCGCACAAGATCCTCACCGGTCGTCGCGAGCGCATGGCCACCCTGCGCCAGAAGGACGGCGTTGCCGCCTTCCCGCGTCGATCCGAGAGCGAGTACGACACCTTTGGCGTCGGCCATTCCAGCACGTCGATCAGCGCAGCCCTGGGCATGGCGATTGCCGCCCGTCTGCAAAACAGTGATCGCAAGGCGATTGCCGTGATCGGCGACGGCGCACTGACGGCCGGCATGGCGTTCGAAGCGCTGAACCACGCGCCGGAAGTGGACGCCAACATGCTGGTGATCCTCAACGACAATGACATGTCGATCTCGCGCAACGTCGGCGGTTTGTCGAACTACCTGGCGAAGATCCTTTCCAGCCGTACCTACGCGAGCATGCGCGAGGGCAGCAAAAAAGTCCTGTCGCGCCTGCCCGGCGCCTGGGAAATCGCCCGTCGCACCGAAGAATACGCAAAAGGCATGCTGGTGCCCGGCACGCTGTTCGAAGAGCTGGGCTGGAACTACATCGGCCCGATCGATGGCCACGACCTGCCAACCCTGATCGCTACCCTGCGCAACATGCGTGATCTCAAGGGCCCGCAGTTCCTGCACATCGTCACCAAGAAAGGCAAAGGCTTCGCCCCGGCTGAGGTCGACCCGATCGGTTACCATGCCATCACCAAGCTCGAACCTGTCGATGCGCCGGCCAACCCTCCGAAGAAAGCCAGCGGGCCGAAGTACTCCGGTGTGTTCGGTGAGTGGCTGTGCGACATGGCGGCTGCCGACCCGCGCCTGGTCGGGATCACCCCGGCGATGAAGGAAGGCTCGGACCTGGTGGCCTTCAGCGAGCGCTTCCCGCTGCGCTACTTCGACGTGGCGATTGCCGAGCAACACGCCGTGACCTTTGCGGCCGGCATGGCCTGCGAAGGCGCGAAGCCGGTGGTGGCGATCTATTCGACCTTCCTGCAACGCGGCTACGACCAGTTGGTGCATGACGTCGCGGTGCAAAACCTCGACGTGCTGTTCGCCATCGATCGAGCCGGCCTGGTGGGCGAAGACGGTCCGACCCACGCGGGCAGCTTCGACCTGTCGTTCCTGCGCTGCATCCCCGGCATGCTGGTGATGACCCCGAGCGACGAAAACGAACTGCGCAAGATGCTCTCGACCGGTCATCTGTATAACGGCCCGGCCGCCGTGCGTTACCCGCGCGGCAACGGCCCGAATGCGACCATCGAGAAAGACCTCGAGCCGATCGAAATCGGCAAGGGCGTGGTTCGCCGCCAGGGTAGCAACGTCGCTTTGCTGGTGTTCGGCGTGCAACTGGCCGAGGCGCTGAAAGTCGCCGAGACGCTGGACGCGACCGTGGTCGACATGCGCTTCGTCAAACCGCTGGATGAAGAGCTGGTTCGCGAAATCGCTGGCAGCCACGAACTGCTGGTGACCGTCGAAGAAAACGCCATCATGGGCGGTGCTGGCGGCGCGGTCAGCGAATTTCTCGCTCGCGAGAATATCCTCAAGTCGATGCTGCACCTGGGCTTGCCGGACATTTATGTCGAACACGCCAAGCCGGCGCAAATGCTGGCTGAGTGTGGACTGGATGAAGCCGGGATCGAGGCTTCGATCCGCGAGCGTCTGCAACTGCTAAACCGCTAAACCGCTATACACACTCCCCCCTGTGGGAGCGGGCTTGCCCGCGAAGAGGCCGACACATCCAACATCAATGTTGAATGTGCCGACGCCTTCGCGGGCAAGCCCGCTCCCACAGTGGTTTGTGGCGCTATCAAAATTGTGTACACCTCAAGCACCAACGGACTGTCGATGAAACTCTCCCCCCTCGCCCTGACGCTGACCCTGCTGCCAGCCTACCCAGTGCTGGCCGACACCTTCGAGCGCGACCAGGCCCTGAAGCTGCCCGACGTACTGATCAGCGCCAACCGCCAGGTCGAGGCGCGCAACGACAGCAGCGCCGCCAACACGGTCTTCACCCGCGAAGACATCGACCGGTTGCAACCCAACAGCGTCACTGACCTGCTGCGCCGTGTACCGGGGGTGCAAGTGGCACAAACCGGCGGGCGCGGAAGCCTGCCGGGAATTTACATTCGCGGCACGCAGTCGGCCCAGAGCCTGGTGCTGGTGGACGGCCAGCGGATCGGCAACTCGTCCTCCGGCGACAGCAACCTGCAACACATCAACATCGACCAGGTCGAGCGCGTGGAAGTGCTGCGCGGCTCCCGTTCGGTGATCTACGGCAGCGATGCGATTGGCGGGGTGATCCAGATCTTCACTCGGCGTGGCAGCGACCCCGGCCTGCAACCCAGGCTGCATATGGGGTTTGGCAGCAACCAGACCTGGGAGCGTAGCCTCGGCTTGTCTGGGGGCGATGAGCAGACCCGCTTCAACCTCGGCGCCAGCCTGGATGAAACCGCCGGGATCGATCGCACCCATGAGTCGTATCCCAGCGACAGTGATCACGACGCCTACCGCAACAAATCCCTGAGCCTGAGCGTGAGTCACGCCCTCAACGACGACGTCGAGATCGGCGCCAACCTGCTGGATAACGGTGGTAAAAGCGAATTCGACAATCCGTTCGGTCGCTTCGACCTGAACACGTTCGAGTCAGTCCAGCAGCAGCCCTACAACGAATTCGATGTGAGCAGTGTCAGCAGCTACATCGACGCACGGGTCAACGACCTGTGGAAAACCCGCGTCGAGTTCGGCCACAGCGAAAACCGCGAGAAGACGTTCGACAAGCTCAGCGATGAGCGCAGCGTGTTCAATACCTACCGTGACTCGGTGAACTGGCAGAACGACCTGACACTCAACCAGCGCAACAGCCTGATCCTCGGCGGCGACTGGTACGAAGACCGCGTCAACAGCAGCACGCCGTTCGACGAGGACAGTCGCTGGAACCGTGCAGCATTTGTCCAGCATCGCTACCAGGCCGATAGCTTCTCCACCGAACTGGGTCTGCGCCGCGACCAGAACCAACAGTTCGGCGGCCAGAACAGCTGGAGCGGCACCTTCACCCTGCCGCTAAACCCCGACAACGACGTGCTGCTGACCTACAGCGAAGGTTTCCGTGCGCCGACCTTCAACGACCTGTACTACCCCGACTTCAGCAACCCGGACCTTAAACCCGAGACCTCGAAAAGCTATGAACTGCAATGGCGCAGCCAATTGACCGAGAGCAGTCGCCTGGAGGCCTCGCTGTACCGTACGGACCTCGAAGACGCGATCATCTTCGGCAGCAACTCACGGCCAGAGAACGTGGCGTCGGCACGCATCAACGGCTTTGAAGCGACATTAAGACAGGAACTGTTCGGCTGGCAGAGCAACCTCGGCGTGGCGATTATCGACCCGCGTGACCGCGATACGGGGCATACCCTGGCCCGTCGCGCACGTCGCACATTGAGCTGGGATCTGGATCGACAGTTCGACCGTCTGGGCCTGGGCGCCAGTTGGCAAGCTGTTAGCAGCAGCTATGACGACCTGAACAATCAACAGCCATTGGGTGGTTATGGGTTGCTGGGGTTGCGCAGCAGTTGGGCACTCAATCGAGAGATCAGCCTGGAGCTTAAGGTCGACAACCTGCTGGACAAGGGTTACAGCCGGGCACTGTACAGCCATGAAGGCAGCCAGTACGGATATCGCGAGGAAGGTCGGGCGTGGGTGTTTGGGGTGACTTGGACCCCGGAGCTCTGATGGTCTCTGGGCTAGCCTCTTCGCGAGCAAGCCCGCGAAGGCCGCACCTCGGTCTCAGCGGTCAGGTGCAATCTCGCGGCACAACTTGGCCGTCGCCTCGACCATCTGCCCGCTCGGCCGCTCCAGGCCCTTGTCCGTAACCAGCCGCAACTGCCCCTGCCGCACCGCCGCCACCTGCGGCCAAGCCTTCCACGCATCAAGTTGCGCCTGATCACCGGCCAGAATCACCTCGGGATCGCGCTGCAGGACCGCTTCGACACTGATCTGCGGCGCCGGGAGTGCCTGGTCGCCGAAGACGTTTTGCGCCCCACAGACTTCAAGCGCAGCGCTGATGATCTGCCCTCCGCCCACGGTGTATAGCGGCTTATCCCAGACTTGATAGAACACACGCAACGGATGCTCCCGCCGATAGCGTTGACGCAGCTGCGCCAGGCGCTGACGCAAATCGTTGGCCAATACCGCCCCACGCTCAGGCCGCCCGAGATGCGAGGCAATGGCTTCGATCTGTGAGGTGAGTTGCGCGAAATCATGCGGTTCAGCGACGTAGGTCGGGATGTTCAAGCGCTTGAGTTGTTCACGCTGGGCCGGGCCGACACTGCCAGGCCAGAGCAGCAACAAATCAGGCTTGAGGCTGAGCAAACGCTCCATGTCCAGCTGACCGTAGCGCCCCACGGAGGGCAAATCCTTGAGTTCGGCGGGACGCTCACCGACATCCAGCACGCCGACCAGCAAGTCGGCCGAACCCAGTTCGACGACCATCTCAGTGAGGGACGGAGCGAGGCTGACAACCCGCTCCACCGCCATGGCCGAGCCGCTGATCACCAGCAGCAAAACCGCCAGCCAGACAGGGCGCATCAACCGAGCTGACGTGGAATTCGGTAGAGGTAGAACAGCACCGCGGTCGACAGCGCCAGCAGCATCAGCGGCACCGCTTCGAGACCGACAAACACCGCCAATGCACCGATCCAGGCCGGCAAGCCAGCCGCGAGGAACGCCGTGCGCCGCTTGGCCGCCAAACGGATCCATGCATCAGGCTCTTCAGGGGTATCGAGGGCTTTCTGGGTGGCGATCAACGCATGTTTATAGCCGCCAAAAAACTTCAGGCTGACAAACATCGAGGCGACACCGGCGATGAACAACGGCATTGCCAGCACCGGCAGTATGGCTTCACCCTGGCCGAACACTGCGTTGATCACGAACAGCGGCAACAAGGCCAACGCCAGGTATTGCCACCAATTGACGGACAGCCGCCGCCGTACCTGGCCGCGGGTCACGCCCGGTCTACCTCGCCCTGATGTTCATTGCCCATCATATGGTCGAGTTTGCTGGCCTTGGTTGCCAGGTAGAGTTTGTTGTGCGGATTGTGACCCGTGTGCAGCGGCACGCGCTCGGCAACCGCGATGCCCATGTCGGTCAAGGCTTTGACCTTGCGTGGGTTGTTGGTCATCAGGCGCAGGGATTTCACCCCCAGGTGCTCAAGCATCGGCAGGCACATGGCGTAATCGCGCTGGTCGGCGGCAAAGCCCAGGCGCTCGTTGGCCTCAACGGTGTCGGCACCGCCGTCCTGCAGCTCATAGGCGCGGATCTTGTTCAGCAGGCCAATGCCACGGCCTTCCTGGCGCAAATACAGCAATACGCCCCGACCTTCACGAGCGATGGCCTGCAGCGCAGCCTCAAGTTGCGAGCCGCAGTCGCAACGCTGGCTGAACAAGGCGTCGCCCGTCAGGCACTCGGAGTGCAACCGACCGAGTACCGGGGCACCATCGGCGATCTCACCCAGGCTCAGCACGACGTGCTCGCGGCCGGTGGCCTCATCGAGAAAGCCGTGCATGATGAATTGCGCAAAAGGCGTTGGCAGCTTGGAAGCGGCGACAAAAACGACAGGCACCGGTGTGCTCCTGATCTAAAAGTCTGAAGATTCGCAGGCCGGCATTGTAACAGCAGGTTCCAACCGACGCTTAGGCTGAATTATCGGCCATAATTATCAAAAAGTTTGATCTCTGTAGAAGCTGCCGCAGGCTGCGATCTTTTGATTTTGTATTTTAAGATCAAAAGATCGCAGCCTGCGGCAGCTCCTACAGGTTATTCCTCATCGAACGGGTAGGGTTGCTTCCAGCGTTCGAAGATCGGTCTGAGCTCGCCGCTTTTAACCAACTGCGCCATGCGTTGGTCGAACAACGCCATCAGGCTGCGGGCCGCCGGGGTCTTGGCAAAGCACAGGTACAACGGTAATTCGGCGATATGCGTGCGGCGAAACTGCGAAGGATCCTTCGCCCGACTGAGCACCCAATCGACTTCGGTCAGTGCGTCTATGTAGAAGTCGGCGCGGTTCTGCGTCAGCATCGAAACGATGCCGGTACGACGTAGTACTTCGTTGTAGCGGCGGACATTAGGCAGATAATGTTGATAATCGTAGCCACGCACCCACGCCAGACGGTAATTACCCAGGGTTTGTGGGGTCGGTTGCGGGCTGCTGGCCAGGCCCAGGGCGTAGATATGGTCGGTATCGAAGTTCCAGTGCGGATAAAGCACATCGCTGGATTCTTCATGGTAGGAACCGACACATGCATCGACTTCACCCCGCTCGGCCAGTCCCATCGAGCGCACATAGGGTTCGCTGCGGATGTCCAGCTTGACCCCCGCCGGCTCGAAGACTTTGCGCAACACGTCCCAGCCGAGGCCGTGGCCGTCGGCAGCGGTATAGTCTTCCCAGTCTTCGCTGGCCAGATGAATCACGGACGGCGCGGTGATTGCCTCCTCCGCCTGGACCAGCGCACCGAACAGCACCATCACCATCGCTACCCACCAGCGTCGAGCCATCCCTAGTTCTCCCAATTAATCCCTCAGGCGAAAATCCATACCAGCCCCTGCATCGCCAACCACGCAAACACTCCAGCCAACACGTCATCGAGCATGATGCCAACGCCTCCGTGCACATGCCGGTCAACCCAGTGAATCGGCCACGGCTTGAGGATGTCGAAGAAGCGAAACATCAAAAATCCTGCCAGCAGCCACTGCCAACCTTCCGGCACCAGCCACAGGGTGATCCACATTCCGACCATCTCGTCCCAGACGATACCTTCGTGGTCGTGTACCCGTAAATCATCGGCCACCTTGCCGCACAGCCAGAAGCCGAACAGCATGGTAATGCCCAGCATCAACCAGTAGCCCCAGTCGGGCAACATCTGCCATAGCGGGATAAAGGGTAGCGCAACCAGCGACCCCCAGGTGCCCGGAGCCTTTGGCAAGGTGCCGGAGCCAAAGCCAAACGCCAGGAAATGCCAGGGATTGCGCCAGACCGATGGCGGTACGAACTCCGCCGGAACCTGATTGGGGTGATCTGTCACGGTGTCTCCCGAAAATGTTGGTAGCCCCGGGTTTGCGGGGTGATGTCCTTGCCGTCGGCGTCCAGCAGCGTCACGCCCTGCCCTGCTACCACCCGCCCGACCACATGGATCGGCCAGCCGTCGGCCAGCAACAGCGGCAATTCGACAGACGGTAAGGTGAAAGCCAGTACGTAGTCGTCGCCGCCACTCAGGGCCGCAACCTGTGCGTGCGCCAGTCCAAGAAAATCGACCAGGCTTTGCGACAGCGGCAAGCGATCCCGCTCGACTTCGATGCCGACCTTCGAGGCCAGCGCGATATGCCCGCAATCCGCGAGCAGACCATCGGAGATATCCATGGCCGAAGTGGCCTTGCCACGCAGCGCCTGCCCCAATCCAAGCTGCGGTTGCGGCGACCAGTAATGCGCCAGCAGCGGCTCGGCAATGCGCGCTTGGGCCGTGCGCTGGCCGAGCACCAATGGCAAGGCACCGGCGGCATTGCCAAGGTCGCCGCCCACACACAGCAGGTCGCCCGGCCGCGCACCGCTGCGGGTCAGGGCCAAACCGCCCGGCACGCGCCCGAACACCGTCATGGTCAGGCTCAGCGGCCCGCGGGTGGTATCGCCGCCCACCAGCGCCACGCCGCAGCTCGAAGCCATAAGGTTCAAACCACGGGCATAGGCCTGCAACCAATCGGCGGTCACCGTCGGCAAAGTCAGGGCAAGGGTAAAGGCAACGGGCGTGGCGCCCATGGCAGCCAAGTCGCTCACCGCCACGGCCAGCGAGCGCTGACCGAGCAGGAATGGATCGCAGGGGTCGGCGAAATGTACGCCGGCCACCAGGGTATCGGTAGAAATCGCCAACTGCTCCCCGGGAGGGACAGCCAGCAAGGCGCAGTCATCGCCAATTCCGAGGGCAACGCCTTCGCCGCCCTGCGCACAGGGCGCGGCGGCGAAGAAATTGCGGATCAGCTCAAACTCGCCCATGGCTTCGTGTCGACATTCCAAGCGCCAATCAGCGCTTGAACGCCTTCACTTCAGCTTCACGCAGACGCGGGGCCAGCTTGTCGAGCACACCGTTGACGAACTTGTGGCCATCGGTAGAACCGAAGACCTTGGCCAGTTCGATGCCTTCGTTGATCACAACGCGATACGGTACGTCGACGCGCTTGAGCAACTCCCAGGTGGACAGACGCAGAACCGCCAGTTCAACCGGGTCCAGCTCTTCGATGGTCAAGTCCAGGCAAGGCTTGAGCGCGGTGTCGATTTCGGTCTTGAACTGCGGAACCCCGTGCAGGATTTCGCGGAAATACGCACCATCGACATCGGTGAAATCGTTATCGACCCGGAACTGCGCTTCGATCTCGTTCAGCGATTGCTTGGCCATGTGCCATTGGTACAGCGCCTGAGTCGCGAGCTGACGGGCTTCGCGACGCTTGACGCTTTTCGATGGCTTGCCAGCATCCGCAGGTTTTGGATCGCGCGGGTTGAAACGATCGCTTTCGTCGCTAATCACTTGGCCTCCAACTGCGCCAGCAGGCTGACCATTTCCAGAGCGGACAGGGCAGCTTCGGCACCTTTGTTCCCGGCCTTGGTGCCGGAACGTTCAATGGCTTGCTCGATGGAATCGACGGTCAGGACGCCGAAAGCGACCGGTACGCCGAACTCCATGGACACCTGGGCCAGGCCCTTGGTGCACTCGCCAGCCACGTATTCGAAGTGCGGAGTACCGCCACGAATGACCGCGCCCAGGGCGATGATTGCCGCGAACTCGCCCTTCTGAGCGACTTTCTGCGCAACCAGCGGAATTTCGAAGGCGCCAGGGGCGCGGATGATGGTGATGTCGCTTTCGCTCACGCCATGGCGAACCAGGGCATCAACAGCACCGCTGACCAGGCTTTCAACGACGAAACTGTTGAAACGGCCTACTACCAAAGCATAGCGGCCTTTAGGGGCGATGAAGGTACCTTCGATGGTCTTCAGGGTCATTCGATAGATCTCTTAAAGAGCCGGGACGCGTCTCGTACGCGCCCCTCGGTGATATTTGAACCGCGAATTCAAGGCCGGAAACAACCGGTCATTATTCGGAGGGCACGTATTCTACAACTTCCAGATCGAAACCGGATATCGCATTAAATTTCATCGGTGCCGACATCAAGCGCATTTTGCGTACGCCGAGGTCGCGCAGGATCTGCGAACCGGCTCCCACGGTGCTGTAGGTGGTCGGTTTTTTCACCGCCGCGTGGTCTGCGGTTTCGCGGATATGCGCCAGTAACACGTCGCCATCGAGCGGGTGTCCGAGCAACAGCACCACGCCGCTGCCGGCCTCGGCAACCGCGGACATGGCGGCGCGCAGGCTCCAGCGGCCCGGCTGCTTGACCATCAGCAGGTCGCGCAGCGGGTCCATATTGTGCACGCGCACCAGGGTCGGTTCTTCGGCGCAGACATTGCCCAAGGTCAGGGCCATGTGCACGTCACCTTCCACGGAATCACGATAGGTCACCAGGTTGAATTGGCCCAGTTCGCTGTCCAGAGGCTGCTCGGCAATCCGCTGAACGGTACGTTCGTGGATCATCCGGTAGTGAATCAGGTCGGCGATGGTGCCGATCTTGATATTGTGTTCAGCCGCAAAGGCTTCCAGTTCGGCACGACGGGACATGGTGCCGTCGTCGTTCATCACTTCGCAGATCACCCCGCTCGGCTCGAAACCGGCCATGCGCGCCAGATCGCACGCGGCTTCAGTGTGGCCGGCGCGGGCCAGGGTGCCGCCGGCCTGGGCCATCAGCGGGAAAATGTGGCCGGGGCTGACGATGTCTTCAGCCTTGGCATCACGGGCGGCAGCCGCTTGCACGGTGCGCGCACGGTCGGCGGCAGAGATACCGGTGGTGACGCCTGTGGCCGCTTCGATCGATACGGTGAACTTGGTGCCGAAACCGGAGCCGTTGCGTGGGGCCATCAGTGGCAGCTTGAGCAGTTCACAGCGCTCGCGGGTCATCGGCATGCAGATCAGGCCACGGGCGTGCTTGGCCATGAAGTTGATGTGTTCGGCCTGACAGCACTCGGCGGCCATGATCAGGTCGCCTTCGTTCTCGCGGTCTTCGTCATCCATGAGGATGACCATCTTGCCTTGGCGGATGTCTTCAACCAGTTCTTCGATGCTATTGAGCGCCACAAGGCACCCCCATTCTTTTAGAAATTGAGTTTCAGGATTTGAGGTAGCCGTTGGCGGCGAGAAAGCTTTCGGTAATGTTGCTGCCGGTAGTTGGCTCAGCGGCCTTGTCGCCCAGCAGCAGACGCTCCAGGTAACGGGCCAGCAAGTCCACTTCCAGGTTCACCCGGCGACCTGGCTGGTACGACGCCATGATGGTTTCGCTCAGGGTGTGCGGAATGATCGTCAGCAGGAACTCGGCGCCATCGACCGCGTTCACGGTCAGGCTGGTGCCGTCGACGGTGATCGAGCCTTTATGGGCGATGTACTTGGCCAGGTCCTTCGGCGCGCGGATGCGGAACTCCACGGCACGCGCGTTCTCGGTACGGGCAACGACTTCGCCCACGCCGTCGACGTGGCCACTGACCAGGTGCCCGCCCAGGCGTGTAGTCGGAGTCAGGGCTTTTTCCAGATTGACCGGGCTGCCGCTCTTGAGGTCATTCATGGCGGTGCAGTCGAGGGTTTCGCGACTGACGTCAGCTGCAAAGCCGTTGCCCGGCAGTTCAACGGCGGTCAGGCATACGCCGTTGACCGCGATGCTGTCGCCCAGTTTGACGTCGCTCAGGTCGAGCTTGCCGGTTTCTACATGCACCCGCACATCTCCGCCTTTTGGGGTCAATGCACGAATACTGCCGATGGATTCGATGATGCCGGTGAACATGGGGTTCTCCTCGAGAACAGAGCCAGCGCTATAGCGATGGCCGGAAATTATACGCTCGCTGCCGGTGAAGGAATGGCGGTGACTCGCCAGTCATCGCCCACCGCGCGAATTTCGGTGATTTTGAGCTCGGGTGCATCCTTCATCTGCGCGAGCGGCCAGTCCAGCAGCGGTCGTGCCGAAGAGCCCAAGAACTTGCCGGCAATGAAAATCTGGAACTCATCCACCAAACCGAGTTGAGCGAAAGCACCGGCCAGCCGTGGACCGGCCTCTACCAGCACCTCGTTGACGCCACGGTGGGCGAGTTCGACCAGTAGCTGGCGCAGATCGACCTGACCGTCATAGCCAGGCACGATCAAGCATTCCGGACCATTGGCGTATTGCTCTTCCACCGCTACACAGGTGGCGACCAGCGCCGGGCCGGCCTTGAAGAACGGGGCATCCAACGGTACGCGCAGACGCCCGTCGACCAGTACGCGTAGCGGCGGACGGCTCATGACCAAAGCGGTTTGATCGGCATCCAGGCCCAGCTCATTGGCGCGCACGGTCAAGCGGGCGTTGTCTGCCAGCACGGTGTCGGCACCGGTCAGCACCACACTGGCCTGGGCACGCAGGCGTTGTACCGCCGAACGTGCCGCGGGCCCGGTGATCCATTGGCTTTCGCCGCTTTCCATCGCCGTGCGACCGTCCAGGCTCATGGCCAACTTGACCCGCACGAACGGCAAGCCATGTTCCATGCGCTTGAGGAAGCCCTGATTGAGCTTGCGCGCCTCACCTTCCAGCACACCGCTTTCAGTGGCGATGCCGGCCTGGGCCAGGCGTTGCAGGCCACGTCCGGCCACTTCCGGGTTCGGGTCCTGCATCGCCGCCACGACCCGCGCCACACCGGCGTTCACCAACGCATCGGCGCACGGAGGCGTGCGACCGTGGTGACTGCAGGGTTCGAGGGTCACGTAGGCGGTGGCGCCACGGGCCAGCTCACCGGCGGCACGCAAGGCGTGGACTTCGGCGTGGGGTTCACCGGCGCGCTCGTGCCAGCCTTCGCCGACGATCTGCCCGTCACGCACGATCACGCAGCCGACCCTCGGGTTGGGGTGTGTCGTGTAATGCCCTTTGCGCGCGAGTTCCAGCGCGCGGGCCATGTAATGGGCGTCGAGGATGGCAAGTTCTGCTGGCGTGGTCATTCTTTCACCGGTTCCCGGGCCAGGCGATCGATTTCTTCGCGGAACTCATTGAGGTCCTGGAAGCGGCGATACACCGAGGCGAAGCGGATGTAGGCGACTTCGTCGAGCTTTTGCAGCTCGGCCATCACCAGCTCACCGACCACGAGGGACTTGACCTCGCGTTCGCCAGTGGCGCGCAGTTTGTGTTTGATGTGCACCAGCGACGATTCGAGGCGCTCGACACTCACCGGGCGCTTCTCCAACGCACGCTGCATGCCGGCGCGGAGTTTTTCTTCGTCGAACGGCTGGCGACTGCCGTCGGTTTTGATCAGGCGCGGCAACACCAGTTCAGCGGTTTCGAACGTCGTGAAACGTTCGCCGCAGGCCAGGCATTCGCGCCGGCGGCGTACCTGTTCGCCCTCGGCGACCAGACGCGAGTCGATGACCTTGGTGTCGTTGGCACCGCAGAAGGGACAGTGCATGGTGGCAGGCAACAAAAAAAGGGAGGGCCATGGTAGCGCATCCGGGTGGCAAGACAAGACATAGGGTTTGCGGTATACAGACGGGATGATCACTGGATCCATGGATTTCACCCTTCCGGAGCTGCCAATGCCGTTACGACCGCTCGTTTTGCTCAGCCTTTTCAGCCTGTTGGTGGCTTGCAGCAGCGATGCCCCCCAGCCGCCAACGCCTGGCCCGGCGCCACAACAAGCGCAGAAAAAAGCCCGAGAGTCGGCCAACCTCGGGCCTTTGCCGGCCCATCAACGTGAATTGAGCGGCACCCTGCAAGGCATCCCGGATGGCGCCGAAGTCGAGCTGGCCCTGCTGGTGATCGACGACAAGGACCGTCCGCAACAATTGCTCGCCAGTTCCAACCTGATCGGCACCAACCAGGCATTGCCGTTTCATCTGCGCTTCAATCCAGAATCGTTCCCGGCCGGTGCCCGCGTTGAACTGCGCGGCCGCGCCAGCCAGTCCGGCCAACTGATCCTGCACCTGCCGTCACAGCGGATCTATCAGCCGACCACCCAGGCGCTGGGCCAGCTGCAATTTGTCAAAGCGCCATGAAGACGCCGCTGGACCTGCAACAGGCGTTGGGTGAATTGCTCGGCGATGCGCGACTGGTCGCCTGCGGGCTGCCGGAGACTGATCTGAAGCTGTGGCTGATCGATGGCGACAACATGGACCGCGCCTTCAGCCCGGAAGAGACCCGCCGCATTCTGCATGAGCCGCCGTACTGGAGTTTTTGCTGGGCCAGCGGTCTGGCCGTGGCTCGGTATCTGGCGCAGAACCGGCATTGGGTCGAAGGCAAAAGGGTGTTGGATTTCGGTGCCGGCTCCGGGGTCGCGGGGATTGCCGCGGTCAAGGCGGGGGCGCTGGAAGTAGTGGCCTGCGACCTTGACCCGCTGGCGATTGCCGCCTGTCGGGCGAATGCCGAACTCAATAACGTAGCGCTCACTTACTCGACGGACTTTTTCGCCGAAGACGACCGTTTTGACCTGATCCTGGTGGCGGATGTGCTGTACGACCGGGCGAATTTGCCGCTGCTCGATGAGTTCCTCAGTCGTGGCCGCGAAGCGCTGGTGGCGGACTCGCGGGTGCGCGATTTTCGTCATCCGCTGTACCGGCGCATTGAAATGCTGGAGGCCATGACCTTGCCGGATCTGTGTGAACCCGAAGAGTTTCGGCATGTGAGCCTCTACCACGCAAACCGTTAAAAGATCGCAGCCTTCGGCAGCTCCTACATTGACCGTGTGTAAACCCGATCCTGTAGGAGCTGCCGAAGGCTGCGATCTTTTGCGCCAGCCCTTATAGTGAGCACATTCACGCTTCCAAGAGATCCCCCATGAGTCAGCAAACGCCGTACATCTTCGACGCCACGACTGCCGATTTCGACCAGTCGGTGATCGAGAACTCTTTTCACAAACCGGTGCTGGTGGATTTCTGGGCCGAATGGTGTGCCCCCTGCAAGGTCCTGATGCCGATGCTGCAGACCATTGCCGAGAGCTATCAGGGCGAACTGCTGCTGGCCAAGGTCAACTGCGACCTCGAACAGGACATCGTCGCCCGCTTCGGTATTCGTAGCCTGCCGACCGTGGTGCTGTTCAAGGATGGCCAGCCGGTCGATGGTTTTGCCGGTGCGCAGCCGGAGTCGGCCGTGCGGGCGCTGCTCGAACCCCATGTACAAATGCCGCCACCGGCGGCCGCCGATCCGTTCGAACAGGCCCAGGCCTTGTTCGATGACAGCCGCTTCGCCGATGCGGAAGCCCTGCTGAAAGTGCTGCTGGGCGAAGACAACACCAATGCCAAGGCGCTGATTCTTTACGCCCGCTGCCTCACCGAGCGCGGTGAGCTGGGCGAGGCGCAAGCCGTACTCGACGCGGTCAAGAGCGATGAGCACAAGGCCGCCCTGGCCGGCGCCAAGGCGCAGATCAAGTTCCTCGGCCAGGCCAAGGATTTGCCGGATGCCGCCGACCTTAAAGCGCGCCTGGCAAAAAACCCACAGGACGATGAAGCGGTCTACCAGTTGGCCGTGCAACAACTGGCGCGCCAGCAGTACGACGCGGCGCTGGATGGCCTGCTCAAGTTGTTCATCCGCAACCGCAGCTACAGCGAAGGTTTGCCGCACAAGACCTTGCTGCAGGTGTTCGAACTGCTGGGTAACGATCATCCGTTAGTGACGACCTACCGCCGCAAGCTCTTTGCTGCACTGTATTAACAGCCCCGTCCTGTAGGAGCGAGCATGCTCGCGATGGACGTCAACGATGACGCGTGCTGTCTGTAGAAACGCGCCAAGCATTACGTCCATCGCGAGCATGCTCGCTCCTACAGCCAGCGATAAATCGGCGTATCGCCGCCGCTCTCGACTTTTACATCCGCACTATGACGCAAGCGCACCAATAGGCGCTTGCCCGCCGCCGCACTGCCGGCCAGCCCTTCCAGTTGATCGAGCAAGTCCGGCCCGCTCAATTGCCCGGCCTTGCGCAGCAAATCCCTGGCAACCTGCCACAGCGCATCGTCTTGATTCAGCGGTTTCGCCGCTGGTGCACTGACTTCGGTTTTTTCTACCTGCAGTTGCGCCCCCAGCCGCGCCCAATCGGCGTCATCCATCTCCAGCGTCAAATCCACCGGCCAGTCGCCGATGTTTCCGCGAATTCGCAACATGAGTCAGCTCCCGAACATTTCTTCATGCCCATGCTCCCATGGGGCTTGTGCAACGCCAAGCTGGCAGTCACAATCCGCGCACAAACGTTATAAGATTACATAACATTTTTTTCATCTTGTCTTTCGGAGACTCGCCATGCGCCGCCTGCTTCTCGCCCTGCCGTTTGCCATGTTGCCGCTGGCTGTGGCCCATGCCGCCGACGAACATGATCACGACCATGAGCACGGCAGCCTCGGCGCCCACGAGCACGGCGTCGGGCGCCTGAACGCGGTGCTGGACGGCCAGACCCTGGAGCTGGAGCTGGAAAGTCCGGCGATGAATCTGGTGGGATTCGAGCATGCCGCCACCACCGACGCTGACAAGGCCAAGGTCGCCGCAGTCCGCAGTCAGCTTGAAAAACCCCTGGCGCTGTTCAACCTGCCGACAGCAGCCGGTTGTGGGGTGGCTTCTCAGAAACTGCAAAGCCCCCTCTTCGGTGACAAGCCGGACGCCGACGACGATCACGACAAAGATGCCAAGGACGAGCATCACCACGATCACAGCGAAATCCACGCCCGCTACCAGTTCACCTGCACTACACCCGCTGCGCTGAAAAACCTGGACCTGGCGAATATCTTCAACACATTCCCGGCGACCCAGAAAATTCAGGTACAACTGATCGGCCCGAGCGGGCAGCAAGGGGTTGAAGTGACGGCAAAGGCTGCCGCCCTCAAATTCTGAATTCACTGCAAAACCAATGTGGGAGCGGGCTTGCTCGCGAAGGCAGTGTGTCATGCAACATAGATGTCGACTGACACTCCCCCCTTCGCGAGCAAGCCCGCTCCCACAGGTTAATCAACATTCATGAAATCGGCGCCATGACCCAAGCACTCATCGAACTGTCCGACCTGGGCTTCAGCTGGCCCGGTCATCCGCCATTGCTGGATATCCCGGCGTTTCGCCTGGAACCGGGGGAAACCCTGTTCCTCAAGGGCCCCAGCGGCAGCGGCAAGACCACCCTGCTCGGCCTGCTCGGCGGTGTGCAAAAGCCCGATCGCGGCAGCATTCGCCTGCTCGGCCAGGAGCTGACGGCACTCTCTGCCGGCGCCCGCGATCACTTTCGCGTCGATCACACCGGCTACATTTTCCAGCAGTTCAACCTGCTGCCGTTTCTGTCAGTGCGCGAGAACGTCGAACTGCCCTGCCACTTCTCCAAACTGCGCGCCGAGCGGGCAAAACAGCGCCACGGCAGCATCGATCAGGCCGCCGCCACCCTGCTCGCGCATTTGGGTTTGAAGGACGACAACATCCTCGCTCGCCGCGCCGACTCCCTGTCCATCGGCCAGCAACAACGAGTGGCCGCCGCGCGCGCGCTGATCGGTCAACCGGAACTGGTGATCGCCGATGAGCCGACCTCGGCCCTCGACTACGACGCCCGGGAGAACTTCATTCGCCTGCTGTTCGCCGAATGCTGCGAAGCCGGGTCGAGCCTGTTGTTCGTCAGCCATGACCAGAGCCTGGCGCCGCTGTTCGACCGCCACCTGTCGCTGGCCGAACTCAATCGCGCCGCCACGTCTTTCGAGGTTTGAGATGTATCTGTTTCGTCTAGCCATGGCCAGCCTGTCAAACCGCCGTTTCACCGCGATCCTCACCGCGTTCGCCATTGCCCTGTCGGTGTGCCTGCTGCTGGCTGTGGAACGGGTGCGCACCGAGGCCAAGGCCAGTTTCGCCAGCACCATCAGCGGCACCGACCTGATCGTCGGCGCACGTTCCGGCTCGGTCAACCTGCTGCTGTACTCAGTGTTCCGCATCGGCAACGCCACCAACAATATCCGCTGGGACAGCTTCGAACACTTCGCCAACAACCCGAAAGTGAAGTGGGCCATCCCGATGTCACTCGGCGACTCCCATCGCGGTTATCGGGTGATGGGCACCACCGAGGCGTACTTCGAACACTACCAGTACGGCCGCCAGCAACACCTGGAACTGGCCGATGGCCGTGCCTTCGCCACCGATCCGTTCGAAGTGGTGCTCGGTGCCGAAGTGGCCGACGCATTGCACTACAAACTCGGCGACAAGCTGGTGCTGGCCCACGGTGTGGCCGTGATCAGCCTGGTCAAGCATGACGACAAGCCCTTCACCGTGGTCGGCATTCTCAAGCGTACTGGCACCCCGGTGGACCGCACACTGCACATCAGCCTCGGCGGTATGGAGGCCATTCACGTTGATTGGCACAACGGTGTGCCGGCCCGGGGCAACGGGCGGATCAGCGCCGATCAGGCGCGCAACATGGACCTGACGCCCCAAGCGATCACCGCATTCATGCTCGGCCTGAACAGCAAGATTTCAACCTTTGCCTTGCAGCGCGAAATCAACGAATTCCGCGGCGAACCGATGCTGGCGATCTTGCCGGGCGTTGCGCTGCAAGAGTTGTGGAGTTTGATGAGCACCGCGGAAAAAGCCTTGTTCGTGGTGTCGCTGTTCGTGGTGTTGACCGGGTTGATCGGCATGCTCACGGCGATTCTTACCAGCCTCAACGAACGCCGCCGGGAGATGGCGATCCTGCGTTCGGTAGGTGCGCGACCTTGGCATGTCGCGACGCTGCTGGTACTGGAAGCGTTTGCCTTGGCGCTGGCCGGTGTGGTTGCCGGCGTGGCGCTGCTTTACATCGGCATCGCTGCGGCACAGGGTTACGTGCAAGCCAATTACGGCCTGTTTCTGCCACTGGCATGGCCAAGTGAATATGAATGGACGCTACTCGGTGGCATCCTGATCGCTGCGTTGCTGATGGGCAGCGTGCCTGCCTGGCGCGCCTATCGCCAATCCCTGGCCGATGGCCTGTCGATTCGTTTATGAGGATGTTGAAATGCCCCGCGCTGTCTTTGCGCTGTTGATGCTGGTCGCCCTGCCATTGTGGGCGGCTGCGCCGAAAGAGCTGACCTGGTCGGAAATGATCCCGCCGGATGCGGCCGCGGAAGTGCCGAACATGACGCCGCTGCATGACCTGTCGAAGATGAGCGATGCACTGGCTGCCGAATCGGCACCGGCCGCGAAGCAGGACATGCCCAACGCGCCGGTGGTCAAGGCCCTCGACGGGCAGAACATTCGCTTGCCGGGCTACATCGTGCCGCTGGAAGTGAGTGAAGAAGGTCGCACCACGGAGTTTCTGCTGGTGCCGTATTTCGGCGCCTGTATTCACGTACCGCCACCGCCGTCGAACCAGATCGTGCATGTCAAAAGCGAAGTGGGCGTGAAGCTCGACGAGCTGTATCAGCCGTACTGGATCGAAGGTGCGTTGCAGGTAAAAGCGTCCACCAGCGAGTTGGCGGATGCCGGTTACCAGATGGAGGCGGACAAGATTTACCTGTATGAATTGCCATAGGCGCGAGGCTTGCCCGCGAAGAGGCCCTCACAGGTTCCCCAAAAAACAATCTCATCCCACTTTCATTGAGCTGCATCAAAAGACCAAATCGTTAGCCGACTTACCATTGGACATCGAACATTTTTAACGTCCTCTGGAGCCCCCATGAACAAGTCCTTGCTCGGCGCCTCGCTGTTTGCCCTCGCGCTCGCGGCCCCGCTCGCCCACGCTCACGAAAAAGGCGACATCCTCTTGCGTGCAGGCGCGATCACCGTCGATCCGAATACCGACAGTTCCAGCGTCAAGGTCGATCAGGGCCCATTGAGCGGTGCCGACCTGGGCGGCGAGGCGACGCTGAGCAGCGACACACAACTGGGCCTTAACTTCGCCTATATGATCACCGATCACCTTGGCATCGAATTGCTGGCGGCCACGCCGTTCGAGCATGACGTAAAACTCAAGGGCACTGCCCTGAGCGCAGCCAACGGCAAACTCGGCAGTTTTAATCAACTGCCGCCGACCTTGAGCCTGGTGTACTACCCGCTCGACCCCAAGTCCGCGTTCCAGCCCTATGTCGGTGCAGGCGTCAACTACACCTGGATGTATGACGAACACCTGAGCAGCGAAGCGCGCGCCAATGGTTTCAGCAACTTCAAGACCGAAAACTCCTGGGGCGTGGCCTGGCAGGTAGGTGCCGATTACATGCTGACTGACAACATCCTGTTCAACGCGCAGATGCGCTACATCGACATCGACACGCGTGCGACCGTGGAAAACAACGCCATCGCGCCGGGCACCCGGGCACGGGTGAACGTGGATGCGGATCCGTTTATCTACATGGTCGGCCTGGGTTACAAGTTCTAAACATTCACGTGGTGGTGATGATCGTTCCCCCGCTCAGCGTGGGATGCAGCCAGGGACGCTCCGCGTCCCAAGAGCAGACGCAGAGCGTCCATTGAGGCATTCCCAAGCAGAGCGTGAGAACGATCGGCAATCGGCATAGGGGACGG
>NZ_APIO01000015.1:0-42312 GCF_000408945.1 Pseudomonas sp. G5(2012) | reverse complement strand
AAGGGCGAAACCATAAGCCGTCGTTACCGCAGCAATGGATATGTACACAGTCAACAAAACACAGGTCCGCTCTCAGGCCGCCTTCGCTGCGATGCGGCGGCCCGACAGGCCAGCTCCCACAATAGATCAAGTATAGCCACGAGAGATTGCTCGGTTCTCAGGTCGTCATCGCTGGCAAGCCAGCTCCTACAGGGGGCGGCGCAGAAGGTCAGACCGAGTCAAGCAACTCGTGGTGAGGCCGGTCATTACTGCTACAGATAACACGATTACGCCCCGTGGTCTTGGCCTCATAGAGCGCCTGGTCAGCGTCGTTGAGCCACAGGGTCGCGTCAGCGTGGCGTACGTCGAAGGCTGCCAGGCCGATGCTCAAGCTGACTTTCAGTGACGGGTTTTGCTCGTAGCCCAGGGTCGCGAAGCGGTCGCGCAAGGCGTCCATGGCCGCAGCTGCACTGCCCAGGGGCAGGTCGGGAAGAATCACGCAGAACTCGTCGCCGCCATAACGCCCGGCCACATCGCTCACCCGCAGGTTCTGCTTGAGCATCTTGCTCAGTTGCCGCAGCACGATGTCACCGGCAACGTGGCCGTAGGTGTCATTGATGCTTTTGAAGTGGTCGATGTCGATCAGGGCAATGGCCCCGCCCTGCTGCTGGCGTTGGCAGCGCTGGAATTCAATCTCCAACTGATCCTTCCAGGCGCCGTGATTGAGCAGGCCGGTCAGGCTGTCGGTGCGGCTCAGGGCCAGCAGTTCACGCTTTTTCCTGCCGAGGGTATAGGCCTGGCGATAGCAGATCCAGCCCAGTGCGATGGGATAAAAACACATCAAGGGCAAGCAGGCGTAAAGCTGCAGCTGACTGGTTTCTGGAATGAAGGCCGGGGTGAAGATCAACCAGCCGACGCACACGCCGAGTAGCTGCGCCACACTGCCCACCAGGAGAAAACGCAAACCGCCGATGGCGACGTTGTTCATGGCCATCATTGACAAGGTGGTGGCACTGGGCAGCGGATTAAATTGCATGGCGGCGACCCAGAAGCCGCCCATAAAGGCATCGATCAACAAGTTGCGGTGTTCGGCGTGATAAGCGGCCTTGGCACGTCGCGCCCACAGATAGGCCAGGTGAGGCCAAAGCAAGCCGTTGAACAGCATCACCCCCCATACCCAGGGTGCCGGGTCCAGGGGATACATCGCCACACTCACGCAGATCAAACCTAACACCAGGCCAAGGATGCGCGATGTGTAGAGCCTCTTGGCCAGTGAAAGTCCTTTTCCTCCCGTCTTTCCCATTGGGACCTCTGCACCACAGAACGAACCTGTTCACACCGCGATTGCAGGGTGTGCCCGAAGTCTAACAGGGCAACGGCAAATAGCCATCACCGGCTGGCGGGACGAACTCCCGTCGCCTGCAAATCGTTGTACCTGCAGAAACGGCTATACATGAAGTGAAGGACTGAATCACAACGTTGAAAAGGAGACCCATGCACACCTTCGAAGTGCTGATCATCGGCAGCGGTTTTGGCGGCCAGTGCGCGGCGATCAATTTACTCAAGGCCGGAATCGACGATTTTCGCCTGCTGGAACGTCGGGATTTCTTCGGCGGCACCTGGTGCCAGAATACCTACCCGGGCGCCGCAGTCGACGTGCCCTCGCCACTCTATTCGCTGTCGTTCGCGCCCTACCGCTGGACGCAGATGTTCGCCGAACAGGCTGAACTGCACCGCTATACCCGCTACGTGGTGGAGCACTTCGGCCTGCGGGACAAGGTGGAGCTGCAGGCCAATGTCGAGCATGTCGAATGGCACGAAGAACATAAACGCTGGGCGGTTCACACCACCAAGGGCGCTTTTTATGCACAGTTCCTGATCAATGCCACCGGTCCCTTGAGCCAACCGGTGATCCCACACTTCGAAGGTCAGGAACGCTTTAGCGGCAAATCTTTTCATACCAACAATTGGGATCATTCCTACGACTACCGGCAAAAGCGTGTGGCCATCGTCGGCAGTGGCGCCAGCGCAGCCCAAGTGATTCCGGCGATAGCCCCGGATGTCGAGCACCTGCATGTATTCCAGCGCACGCCGCATTGGGTACTGCCAAGGGCTGACCGCACCTTCGGCCGCTTCCAGCGCTGGTTGCTCGGCCTCAAGCCGGCCTACAAGCTGCTGCGCTGGATGATCTACTGGCAATTTGAAACCCGGGTGATTGCCTTCAAATACTCGAAGCCGGCAATCGGCATGGTGCAGCATCAGGCACTGCGCTTTCTCAAACGCCAAGTGCCGGACGCCGAACTGCGGCGTAAACTGACGCCCGACTATACGATCGGCTGCAAGCGGGTAATTCTGTCGAGCACGCTCTACCCCGCGCTGTGTCGCACCAACGTGACATTGCACAGCCGCGAACAGGGCATCAAGGCCATCGATGAAACCGGCATCCTCATGCAGGACGGCCAGCACATCGACCTTGACCTGATCGTCTGGTCCACCGGTTACGACGCTACCGACGGGGTGATTTCCTACCCCGTCACGGGAAAAAACGGCATCTGCCTCAAGGACGTCTGGGCACAATATCCGCGCGCCTATCTCGGCACCAGCCTGCCGGCCTTCCCCAACCTGTTTATCGTCACCGGGCCGAACACTGGAATCGGCCACACATCAGCACTGTTCATCATCGAATCGCAAATGAACTACATCCTCGATTGCATCCGCACGATAAAAGCACGCGGTTTGCGCAGCATCGAAGTACGCCCCGAGGCAGAACGTACCTACACTGAAATGATCCATAGAGAGATGAAACGCACAGTGTGGAAGTCAGGAGGCTGCCACAGTTGGTATCAAAGCAAGAGCGGTCATGTGATTGCCATGTTTCCCGGGTTCAGTTTCAGCTTTCATCGCTTGACCCGAACCCTGAAACCGGCGGACCACATCGTGTCCTGATCAGATAGAAGGAAGACGCTGATGCTTTTACTGGTTGTCGCTATCGCGGTATTTGCCGCCTGGAGCTGGTTGAGCTACCCGGCCATCGGGTACTGGCTGTACGACTTGAGCGTGGCCGTCGAAGCCAAGTTGTACAAATTGCACAAGATCGTCGTGCCCATCGCCGAAATGACCGTCTCGACCTGGCAAGGCGGGCCGTATGAGGCGTCCAGCAACGTGTTGATGCTCCACGGCTTCAGTGCCGACAAGAACCTGTGGCTGCGTTTTGCCCGGCACTTTGTCGGCAACTACCGGGTGATCATCCCCGACATCGCCGGCCATGGCGAAACCGGCTTCAAGGCGGGTGGCGGCTATGACATTCCCTTGCAAGCCAAACGCATGATCCAGCTGCTCGATGTCTGCGGGGTCGATAAGGTCCATGTCATCGGCAACTCGATGGGCGGCTACATCGCAGCCTGGCTGGCGGCCAACTATCCGGAGCGCATTGCCTCGCTCGCCCTGTTCGACCCTGCCGGGGTGACCGCGCCAGAACCCAGTGACCTGGAGCGGCATTTGGCCAGGGGCCACAACCCGTTCCTGATCCACTCACGGGAAGAATTCAAATACTTCTATGGCATGACCATGGCCGAACCACCTTGGGTGCCGCGCGTGGTGCTGGATGCCGTCGCCCATCGCTACCAACAGTCGCGTGACGAACTGGAAGAAATTTTCCGCGACTTTCGCGCCAGCCCGCCAATGGAACCCAGGCTGCCAGCGATCAAGGCGCCGGCACTGTTGCTCTGGGGGCGCAAGGATCGCTTGATCGATGTCAGCAGCGTGGCGATCTGGAGCAAGGGCCTGGCGGACCTGCGGGTGGAAATATGGGAAGGCATCGGGCACATGCCGATGCTCGAAGCACCCGCCGGTTCGGCACGCCTGTATCGGGAGTTTTTGGCATCGCTGCGCTCGGAAAGCCCTCAGGATCAACGACTGCACTGAACTGGCAGTCCTTTGCAGAATGAAGTCCGTCAGAAACTTCGTTTGCCGGCGTCGACGAAGGCTGCGATCTTTTCGCCCATCCTTCTCGTCAACGCGCCAGGAATTTTGTTCATGAGCCAGCCAAGCTTCATCAGCCCCGACCTGATCCGCCAACGCTTCTCCAAAGCGATGTCCGACATGTACCGCGAAGAAGTGCCGCTGTATGGCGCGCTGATGGAACTGGTGGAACAGACCAACCGTCACGTGCTGGACAACGACCCGCAAGTGGCCCAGCAGTTGAACAGCACCGGCGAAATCGAGCGCCTGGACCTGGAGCGTCATGGTGCAATCCGCGTTGGCACCGCCGCAGAACTGGCCACCCTCGCCCGCCTGTTCGCGGTCATGGGCATGCAGCCGGTGGGTTATTACGACCTGACTCCGGCCGGGGTGCCAGTGCATTCCACGGCGTTTCGCGCGGTGCATGAAGCGTCTTTGCAGGTCAGCCCGTTCCGGGTGTTCACCTCGCTGCTACGCCTGGAATTGATCGAAGACCTGGAGCTGCGGGCCTTTGCCCAGTCGGTGCTGGATCAGCGTTCGATCTTCACCGCCGCCGCCCTTACGCTGATCGAACGCGCCGAATCCCAAGGCGGCCTCAGCGAAAAAGAGGCCGATGAGTTCGTCGACCAGGCCCTGGAAACTTTCCGCTGGCACCACAGCGCCACCGTCACCGCCGAGCAGTATCAGAAACTCAGCGCCCAGCATCGCCTGATTGCCGATGTGGTGGCGTTCAAGGGACCGCACATCAATCACCTGACGCCACGCACCCTGGACATCGACATTGTGCAGGCGCAGATGCCAGTGCACGGCATCACCCCCAAAGCGGTGATCGAAGGCCCGCCCCGCCGCCAGTGCCCAATCCTGCTGCGCCAGACCAGTTTCAAGGCGCTTGACGAGCCCGTTGCCTTCACCGATCAATCCGACACTCGCGGCAGCCACAGCGCCCGGTTCGGTGAAATCGAACAACGCGGTGCCGCACTGACGCCCAAGGGCCGGGCGCTGTACGACCGTTTGCTCAATGCCGCCCGGGACGAACTCAAGGACTTCCCCAACGAAGCCAATGCCGCCCGCTACAACGATTTGATGGCGCAACACTTCAGCGAGTTTCCCGACACCTATGAGGGCATGCGCCAACAGGAACTGGCGTTCTTTCGCTACTTTGTGACGGAAAAAGGCCTGGCTGCGGCTGAACTGAAAACCATGACGCTCGAAGATCTGGTCAGCGGCGGGTATCTGCGCGTTGAACCGCTGGTCTACGAGGATTTCCTGCCGGTGAGCGCGGCCGGGATCTTTCAGTCAAACCTGGGCGATGCGGCGCAAACCCACTACGGCGTGCACTCCAACCAGCAGGCGTTCGAAAAAGCCCTGGGGCGTTCGACGATTGATGAACTGCAGTTGTATGCACAAACGCAACAGCGCTCGATCGAGCAGTGCCTGGCCGCCCTGAGTCACTAAACTAACCTGACGACCCTTGTAGGAGCCGGCTTGCCGGCGAAGGCGTCCTTAAGCATGGCGTGGCCTATCGGGCGCCTTCGCCGGCAAGCCGGACTCCTACAGGATGTTCATTTCAATTTTGATAGCAAAGCCTCGGCCGCGGCCTGTGAAGACGCTGGATTTTGCCCCGTCAGCAGCAGGCCATCGGTCAGCACGTAGCTCGCCCAATCAGGCCCCTTCGAAAAAATCCCGCCCTTGGCCTTCAGCTCGTCCTCCACCAGGAACGGCACGACCTTGGTCAGTTGCACCGCTTCTTCTTCGCTATTGGTAAACCCTGTCACTTTCTTGCCCTTGACCAGAGGCTGGCCGTCGGCGTCCTTGGCATGGCGCAATACACCGGGCGCATGACAAACGGCCGCGACCGGCTTGCCGGCGTTGTAGAACGCTTCGATGAGGGCGATCGAATCAAGGTCTTCCGCCAGGTCCCAGAGCGGTCCATGGCCGCCTGGATAGAAAATTGCGTCGTAGTCCCCGGCCTTCACCGTGCCCAGCATGACGGTCGAGGCCAATGCGGATTGAGCCGCCGGATCCTGGCGAAAGCGTCGGGTGGCATCGGTTTGCGCATCCGGCTCGTCGCTTTTGGGGTCCAGCGGGGGCTGGCCGCCCTTGGGCGAGGCCAGGGTCAGTTGCGCGCCAGCGTCCTTGAAAACGTAATAGGGCGCAGCGAATTCTTCCAGCCAAAAGCCGGTTTTCTTGCCGGTGTTACCCAACTGATCGTGGGACGTTAGAACCATCAGGATTTTCATGTCGTCGTCACTCCATCTCGGAACTGCAAGCACAACATATAACACTTAGTTACAAGTTTAAGCCCGCGCCCCTCATTCGATTGAAAGTGCAGTCGTACTTTGAAAAAGTGTTCGCCCAGCGCTATGGCCTCGGCAATCCATGCACTGGTAAAGAACCCTGACACTGGGCGAACGGGGTGTATTTTAATAGATGTTTATGGATATGTCCGCGATTTAAACATGAAATTTGCCGATACATATTCGATTGGATGTCGATTTAAATTCCATTAAAACCAACAATTTAAACCCACCAGTTCGGCCAAAATTGATTGTTCCCACACAAAAGTTGTATAGGAACAATCAGTGAAAAATCACTCAACTTCCGGACTTGCTGGTCACCTGCAGAATGTCGGTGTAAGTAACGTAAACGCTTTGTCCGACTTTCAGGTCCTTCAACTTGGCTTGAACTTCCGGTTTTTCGACAGTGATGGTTTTGGTCTGCCCCGCGGGGTTTTTAAAGGACACCTGGTTTTTCTTCAGGTCGATGTCGGTGATTTGCAGCTGGACTTGAACCTGACGATAAGCTTCGCCGCCAGGCACGCTACCAGGTGCATTGCGGGCTTCGCCGGCACGCTCCGAGCTGCCCGGCAAACCCTTGTCGACATCGGTGTCGAGGTAGGCCGCGACGGAGCGGGTGACCTTGATATCGACCTGATCGCCGGGTTTCAGCTGGCCGAGGTTTTTTGCCTTCTCGGTCAGTTGCACGTGGACCTGACGACCTTCCGGCCCTTCAAGCACCACTTGATGTTTGGCGGCATCGACCGACACGACTTTGGTGCTGATTTGATCAGCCTCCACGACGGCAGACAACGGGATATCTGCGGCAACGGCGCTGAGGCTGGCAGCGGACAACAAGGTGGCAAGGGTGACAGCTTTGGTCAGTGCATGAAGTTTCATAGGCAGAACATTCCCTGTGATGAATGACGACAAACGGCGCCGATACAAAATCAAACGCCGTGTGCGGGATGAGCATAGACGCTGATCCGGGAGTGTTCGCAGTTTCTTGTACGGTCGATTCGCCGCTGGCGGTCATGCGTCAGGATCATCCAGCTCCCGGGTTACGTTGATCGCCGGTGAGTCCTTGTGGGATTGCTCCGCCCGGGCCTTGAGCGCCTGCCATTGTTCGAGATCTATGGCGCCCTGCCCCAGCAAATCGTCAGCCAGGCGCTGCAAGTCCATGTAATAGGAGTCAGGAGACTGCTGCCAATAGGCCTCGTCTTCAAACAGGCGCTGCCACGCGTCAAGGTCGGGCGGTGTGAGGTCTTCGCGCATGTCGGGCTCCTGCGGGGGTGTTCGTACGGTAGAGAGGTGGACGCCGGGCGGAGTTCCGGTTGATTGCACGCAATGCGATTTCCCATGGGAGCTGGCGCAGGCTGCGATCTTTAGACGCTAATAACCGGTCATTTCCAGATACCCCTGCCCACCATGGCTGCCGCTCAACCGCACCGGCCCCTCCCAATAGGGAATGCGCAGATCCATCCAGGCTTTGGGATTCAGGGCGCTGATGACGATATCAAGGTGTTTGCCGGGGATCCGGATCGACCAGCGCACCGGCATCGTGCGCCCGGCCACCTTGGCGGTGTCCTGTGGAGTGAGAAGGATGTCGTCGGCGCTGAGCATTTGCGCCTGGCCCTGGGCGTCGATCCAGGTTCCGGTCAGGTAAGGTTCGCCGCTTTTTTGCCGCATGCGATAGAGCATCACCTGGTCGCCGCTGTCCAGATGCAGGGAAAACCAGTCCCAGCCACTCTGGTTGGCGGTCAGGGGCTGGCTGCTCCATTCCCGGTCGAGCCACGCGGGGCCACGGACCTGGAAACGCTCGCCGTCGATCTCAAGCAGGCCGCTGGCCTGGAAAAACGGCTGGCTGTAGTAATAGGAAGCCTGGCCCTGTTCGGATTTCTGACTGAATCCCTTGTCCCCTTGCAGCACCAGCGGTCCATTCGAGGTCAGTCGCAGTTGATAGCTGAACGCCTTGTCACGGGCACTGAGTTGCAGATCGGCCAACGGGTCGGCCCCCGTTGCCTGACTGCTGAAACGCCAGTCGTCGATCCACGCATTGAAGGGCGCAAGGCTCACGCCGGCCTGCCCTACGCCGCCGCGGGCATAACGCTCGGCGGCGTGATGCACCGAGGCCGAGGTCACCGCCGCGTGGCCCAGCCAGATCGTCTGGCTCGCCCAGCCAGTCGCCTCGGGTGTCGCTTTCAAGGCACTGCGAAACAGCGTCCACTGCACGCCGAATTCGCGTCCCTGCTCATCCTTGAGGTTGGCGGTGACGTACCACCATTCGATGCGAAAGCCGTCATGAGGGCCGTGATCCGCCGGGAAGCTGAACACCCTACCGGGCACCACCGGCGTAAAGGCGGTCGCTTGATTGCCGAGGCCGGCAAAACCCTTCTCGACCGGCGCCGGCTGATCGCAACCAGCGAGCAACGCAACGACCAGCCACGCCCAACGCTTAATCCTCATGGGCAAAGGTCCTCAGCAGGTCCGCCGGTTGTGTGCGATACAGCGAATAAAGCGGCCACGCCGACGCCAGCAAGGTCGCCAACAACGCCAGCCCCATCAGCTGCAGCAATTGCAAGGGAAATACCCGCAGCGGCAGACGCCAGCCAAACGCCTGGACGTTGATCACGGTGTCCAGGCACCAGGCCAACGCAATGCCCAGCGGCAACGCCAATACCAACGTCAGCACCGCCAGCAGCCAGGTTTGCCCGAGGTTGAGCAGCATCAGTTGGCGGCGCGTCACGCCCAGCGCCCACAACGGCGCCAACTGCCCGAGACGGCTCTGGCTTTGCGTCAACAGGCTGATGAACAACGCCACGCCCGCCACGCACAGGGTCAGGCTATTGAGCGCGGCGGTGGCGGCGAAGGTGCGCTCGAACACCTGCGTCGACCAGCCCTTGAGCCGGGCCTGGTCGACGATGCGACTGTCCTCCAGGGCAAAACGCGCTTGCAGCGCGGTCACGAACGGCGTGATCAATGCCGGCTCGATACGCAGGTTGAAGCGATTCGGTGTCAGTTGCGGCCAGCCACGCAGCAAGTGATTGACGTTGACCAGCAGATGGCCCTTGGGATTGCCGTAGTCGGCATAGATCCCTACGATGCGTGGCGACCAGGGACCGTTGGGCGTGGCAATCGCCACCTGATCGCCGAGCCTGACCTTCAAGCGCCGCGCCAGTTGCTCGCTGAGCATTATCGCGTCGTCCGCCGCCAGGCTGTCCCAAGGCTTGTCGCCCACGGCCTCAAGCAACGGCCAATGCTGGCGATAGGTCGGATGATCGATCACGCCAAACACATCCGCCGGCCAGCCCTGCAATTGAATCGACACCTGCCAGTTGGGCAACACCGCCGTCAGTTGCGGTTGTTGCTGGAGCCAGCCGTACATCTCCCGGGCCTGGGTCGGGTTTTGTGGATTGAGGTAAAGCTCGGCGGTCAGCCGCTGTTCCAGCCAGTCGCTGAAGGTGTGGCGGAAACCGGCGGTCATGCTGCCGGCACCGATGTTGGCTGCCAGGGCCAGCAACAACGCCATCAGCGCCAGGCTCAAGGCCGGCAGTTGCTGGCGACAATCGGCGACAAACCACTGACCGAGTACCGTCGAACTGTGGTGCGTCAGCCCATTGAGCACGGCATTGAGTACCACCGGCAACGCTAACGCTGCGCCCAGCAGCAGCGTGGCCATCAGCAAGAATCCGCTGGCCAGGCTGTCACCGCGCAACAACGCCAGCAACGCGATGCCCAAGGCAATCGCCGCGACCCAGCCCTGGCGGCGCAGCCAGCGCGCATGGGCCTGATGCCAGGCCTGGGGGTCGGCCAGGGCCAGCAACGGTAAACGCGCTGCACGCCACAAACTGTTGGCTCCCGCGAGCGCGGCGCCGAGCAGGCCCAGGCCGATACCGCTGAGCCACCACAGCGGGCTCAGGCTCAACTGCCCCGCCACTTCGGCACCGTACAACCCGCGCAGGCTGGCGGCGACATCCGGCAGCAACACGCTGGCCAGTAGGTAACCGCTGACGACACCCGCCACGCCGCCGATCAAGGCCAGAGCGCCCAACTCGACAGTCAGGCACGCGATCAGCATCCGCGCGCTGACGCCGCAAGCGCGCAGGGTCCGCAGCAAACCTCGACGCTGTTCCAACGCCAGGCCGATCGCGGCGTGCACGATGAACAGGCCGACCACGAACGACAGAAACCCCAAGGCGTCCAGGTTCAGGTGAAAGCTCTCGGTCAGGCGCGCCAGATTATTTTCTTCGCCGCTGGTCTTGAGTTGAAGTTGGCCCTTGAACGAATCGGGCAGTGTCGCGGTGAAATCCTTGGGCAGCAGCAAGCGCGATAGCTGATCGGGCAAACCGAGTATCTGCTGGGCAAAACCGATATCCACCAGCAGCACACCCGGCGCCATGTCAGCCTCGGCGCGCAGGGGCGGCAATGCCTGGCCGTTCAACGCCTGCGGCCGCTCGCCCGGCGCCAATCCCAACGCCTGCAGGGTCTGCGGCGCGATCCAGGTACTGCCTGGCGGGGTGAAAAACTCCACGACCTGTTCGATGGCCAGTGCCTGCCCCGCCACCTCGGAGCCGGCCGGCAGCGACACGGGCTCGATGCCCATCAGTTGCAGGCGCTGATCCTCGTGGCCCTTGAGCGTCAGCCGTCCTTGCAACACCGGCGACACCGGCCAGCCGGCACCGCGCAGGTCAACAAACAGCTGCTGGGAAAAGGTCCCGCCACCGGGTTCACTCAGGCTGGCCTGAGGTTCGCCGCCGATCAGCTGACTGGCCCTGGCATAGCTGTCCCGCGCCTGACTGTTCAGCGCTTGCACACCGGTGAGCAGGCTGGTGGCCAGCCACAACCCGGTCAGCACACTGAAAAACTGCACCGGGTGCTGCCGCCAATGGCTGAGCAGTGCGCGCAGGGTTTCACGAAAAATGCGCATCTCAGCGTTCGTCCACGGGCGCCAGCCGGCCGCCGTGCAGCACCACCTTTTCAGCCATGCGGGCTGCCACGCTGGGGCTGTGCGTGACCATCAGCAGGGTCGTCGGGCTGTCATCGAGCAGCTCCAGCAATAACTTCAGCACTTCGTCGCTGGTGGCTTCATCGAGACTGCCGGTAGGCTCGTCGGCCAGCAGCAGTTTCGGTTGCGACGCCAGTGCGCGGCCCAATGCGACCCGTTGTTGCTGGCCGCCGGAAAGCTGTTCAGGATAACGCCGCAGCAAATCATTCAAGCCCAACCGCTGCACCAGATGCGCCTGCCAGCGTGGATCATGGCGCCCGGCCAGGCGTGCTTGAAACGCCAGGTTATCCTCCACCCGCAAACTGCCGATCAGGTTGAACTGCTGGAACACCAGGCCAATCTCAGTGCGCCGCCAGCTCGCCAGTTGCCCCTCGCTCATCTGCTCCAGGCGATGTTCACCGCTGCGGATGCTGCCGCGATCGACCTTGTCCAGCCCGGCGATCAAGTGCAACAAGGTGCTCTTGCCGCTGCCCGACTCACCCATCAACGCCAGGCTGCTGCCGGGCTTGAGGGTCAGGTTGACACCTTGCAGCACCGGCAACGGGCCTTGTGGGGTGGCGTAGCTTTTGAAGACATCCTGGACTTCAAGCATGGCAGAACCCGTTCAATGAGCGTGGGCCAAGGATAGCGGCCCGCAATGGTTTTTGTCCGTTGCCGATTGCGGCCCTGCGCGGCCGTTTCGAATGAAACCGAACGACGCTTCTCGTCGCAATTACTGAACCCGGGTAGCAAAAGATCATAAACCCGCTATTACGTTAGTGATTGCCCTTCATTCATTGCAAATCGTCACAGGTACGCCCCACGATGCGAAATCCACTCAAGCATTCGAGAGCTCGATCTGTTTTTCTTCTGGGTGTTATCTCAATGGGGCTGACTGCTTGCACCAGCGATGAGAAAGCCGCCAATGAAATAACTCGGCCCCCTATCGATGACAGCGAAACGTCGTCTGTGCGCATCACGACGAGTTGGCTACAACACTCACTTAGCCAAACTGGTTGTCTGCAGCGCGCCAGAGCGGCCCTGACAAAAGCGAGATATTTTGTTGAAGCAGGAGAAAGATCAGTCTATGGGTTGCGTGAAGGCATGACTTTTTCGATTCGCTGCGACTATGAAGGCGTTGCATTTTTTGCAGTGGCTTATCGCAAAAGGCCAAGCACTCAAACCCAGGATCGGATATTGAATGAAATCACCCGGCTGTTTTAGCCCGAGTGCCTGGTTGCAAGCCTACGAGTCAGTCCCCGCGCAGAATCAGCGCATGCGCCCCCTCCCACTCGGCGAAGATTTTTTGCCCGGAGCGCACGCCAAGCAAGTTGTAATCGGCATGCCGTTTCTGCACCTGCAACTCAATCCCGCCGCAGGCTTCGAGATAGATGTTGACCATCGATCCGATGAACTCTTCACCGACGACGGTGCAGTTCAACCGGTTACGTCGCGTAGGCTGCGCGGTCAAGTCGATATGCTCGGCGCTTACGCAGACCGTAACGCGCTCAGCGGGAACAACCGTTTTACCCTCCGGTAGCCGCGCCAGGAATCCACCGTGCTCGGTATCCAGGCAAACCAGCCCGCTATCGTCGAAGCCAACGACAGTGGCATCAAGGATGTTTTTACCGCCAACGAATTCGGCAACAAAGCGATTGTGAGGCTCAAGGAAAACCTCCTGCGGCGTGCCTATCTGTTCGACCCGACCTCGACTCATGATCATCACACGATCGGCCATTGCGAAGGCTTCGGATTGGCTGTGAGTGACGTAGACAAAGGTGATACCCAGGTCCTTCTGCAGTCCAGTCAGCACGCCTTGCATGCGCACACTCAGATGAGCGTCGAGTGCGCTCAGCGGCTCGTCGAGCAGCAGGATTGGCGGTTCGGTGACCAGCGAGCGCGCCAGCGCCACCCGTTGACGCTGGCCACCGGAGAGCAGGCTGATGTCGCGCGTGGCAAACTCTTGCAATCCCAGTCGCTCAAGCCATTCAAGCGACTTCTTGCGTCGCTCTGCCTTGGCCATTCCTCTCATGCGCAGGCCGAATTCGACATTCTCCAGCACGTTCAGAAACGGGAAGAGTGCGAGGTTTTGCCAGACCAGTGGCGTCTCCCGGTCCCAGGAGTAGAGATCGTTTATGCGCTCACCGTTAAGGCGAATTTCCCCTTCACTGGGCTTATCCAACCCCGCGAGCATGCGCAGAGTCGTGGTCTTGCCACAGCCGCTCGATCCCATGATCGCAACGAACTCACCTTTATGGATTTCCAGGTTCATGCGCTCGACAGCCTGGTAGCTGCCGAAATGCTTGACCACGTTGTCGAATACCACCAGCGGTTGAGTCATGTCTGAATCCTTCGTGTCCAGATGATTTTTCAAGGGTGGTATCAGGCACTCGCGGGCTTGCGCCGACGCGTCAACAGCAATTGCGCGAGAATCACCAGGGTCATGGTCGTGATGAACACGATCGTGCCGATCGCGTTGATGGTCGGGCTCACCTGCCCTTGCAAGGTGTTGAGGATGCGCACCGGTACCGTCTCGTTGAGTCCCGATACGAACCAGGCGACAGCGAACTCATCGAAGGAAACGGCCATGGTCACGAACAGCGCGGCGAAAATGCTCGGCGCCGTGAACGGCAAGATTACATAGCGCATGGCCTTCCACTGATTGGCCCCCAGGTTCCAGGCCGCAGCCTCGATGTTGGGGTCCATCTGCGCCAGACGCATCCGGATGACCGCCATTGCGAAGGGGGCACACATCACGATGTGGCTGATCATCACGGCGTAAATCTCGCCGGAAAGCCCGATTCGCGACAGGAAAGCCAACATCGCCAGCCCCATGATCACCACCGGAATGGTAGGCGGCAGTAGCGCGAGCGCCATGTAGATTGACTTGCCGAAGAACCCGTAACGAAAGTCCGTGTAAGCCGCAGTGAAGCCGAGTACGGTCGATACCAGCGACACGACCACACCCACCGCGAGGCTGTTCCTGAAGGCCTGCCACACAGCCGGGTCGGAGGCGATCGTCTCGTACCAGTGCAGGCTGAAGCTGCCCAGTGGCAAGGAAGGGAAGCGGTCGTTGTTGAACGAGAACACGAAACTGCCGGCAATGGGCATGAAGATGAAGATGAACACCAGTACGACAAAACTGCGCAGCAAGAAATTGATCATCCGATGCTCGTTCATGCACGCCTCCGGTAAGCGAAGCGAACCGCGGCAAAAGCCGAGAGGAGCAACGTCGCGATCATCATCGTTGCGATCACCGCCGCCCGTGGCCATTGCTGGCCGGACTTGGTGGTGTCAGTGATCAGCGTACTCAGGGTTGGCGGCTGACCACCGCCCAGATAAAGCGGGCTTACAAAATCGCCGAACGTCAGTATGAAACAGAACAGCGCCGCGACGACGATACCGATCCGCGCCGACGGCACTACCACCAGCAACACCGTTCGCCATCGTCCGCAGCCGAGGTTGTGCGCGGCCTCGATCAACGAGCGGTCGACGTACATCAGGCTGAACAATTGCAGCAAGATCACCAATGGCAGACATAGCGTGAAATAGCCGACATAGGTGCCGAACGCCGTGTTCAGCATGGCAAAGGGCTCCAGGCCGACCAGGCCAAGCGCGGCGTTGAAGATACCGTTGTCGCTGAGAAACACCTGCCATGAATAGGTGCGCACCAGGTAGCTGGTGAAGAACGGTGTGACCAGCAGCAACACCAGCAACTGCTTTGCCGACTCGCGGAACTTGAAGGCGATTGTATAAGCGCAGGGAAAAGCCACCAGGCTGACCAGAACCGTGGCACCCGCCGCCATTGCAAGGGTGTGGACGTACGCATCCCAGAAGAAGCCACGGCTGAGCATGTAACTCCAGTTCTGCCACTCGAACGTCGGCACCATCCGGAAATTGCGTACCAGCCAAAAGCTGATGGCCACCAGAAACACCAGCGGCAATACGAAGAAAATCAATTGCCAGATCAGGATCGGCATCGAGACACAAAGGCCAAACCACGGTAAGCGCCACCCCCTCTTGCTGGTGGCGCGGCGCGTTTCGGCGCGCGCGTTATCGGAGAGCTCCGACGGCGAAGTCTTCAACTTGTCTGAAATCATGGGGACCACCTCCGCGCGGCTCGTCAAGCACCCTTGTATTGCGACCAAAAGTCGTTCCACTCATCCAGGCTTTGCTGGACCGGGAGTTCGCGGTACTTGATGCGACCATCGCGGATGTCGTCCATGACATTGCGCTGACCGAGCACCATGCCTTGGCGCCTGGCTTCGTCGGGATCGGTGCGGTTGAGCAGCTCCCAGCCTTTTTTGCTCGGGATGAGCGCTGGGTAGGCGGCCATCTTCGCCGACTTGACCTGGCCTTCCGGTGAGGTGATGTACTGGATGAACTTCTTCGCCAGATCCGGGCTGTGTGCTTTCCTGGCGATGCAGTAAGACTCCGTCCATTGCAACCCGCCCTCCTTTGGCAGCACGGTTTTCACCGGTGCGCCGGCGCGTTGTAAAACGCCGGTGATCCAGTCACCTATGCCACACATGGCATGGATCTGCCCGTTCTTGAGCGAAGAAAAAGTCCCGCCATAATCGAAGAAGCCACCGACCTGCGGGCGCAGACTCATCATCTTCTGCTGGACGCTTTGCCAGTGCGCGACATCGATATCGTACGGGCGCGCATTACCGCCCATCAAACTGATCTGCCCGAGGTTAGGCAGGTGCCAGTCGAAGTGGCCGACCTTGCCCTTGAGGCTCTGGTCCCAGAACACGTCATAGCTCTGCACCTTGGCTTCGGGAACCTGTTGGGTGTTGTAGGCGATGCCGAGGAAGCCGAAGCGGATCAGCACCGAGTAGAGCTTGTCCCCCTGCCAATGGCCAGGGAAATGCTGGAACTCCGGGTAGAAGTCATCGAAGGGGTAGTCAGCGGGGTCGAGTGGCTCGATGTATTCGGCGGCATTGAGTTGCTGGACGTATTCGGCGTCGGACAAAATCAGATCGAATGTGCCGGGCGGGGATTGCGAGATCAGCCCCAGCATGTTGTCCCCACCGGTGTAGTACTTGGCCCGGACCTTGACCCCATACATGCGCTCGAAATCGGCGACGATGTCCGGCTCGGCGTGTCCGGCCCATGCAAGGATGACCAGTTCCTTTTCCGCTGCGGCAATGCTTCTCAAGGGCAGCAAGCCGGACAGCGCTGCGGTGCCAGCCAGGATGCCGGTGGTCTTGAGGAAGGTACGGCGTGAATGGTCGATGCGAATTTTCATTATTGTCTCGCCCTGGGTGATGAAATTGTCCCCTGCCTGCTGTCGCTGCCAACCACACGCGTCATTCGCTGGCTGGATGCATTGCAGCAGTTCGCCATCACCCGTTTTTGTGCGCGCCCGACCTGGACTTTGTCAGACCCGACCTCCATCCCCATCAAAAGCGGCACACCCCTATCCGATAATCGGACATAAATGACAAACCATAGGGTGTTTTGTCATTTACGGGTCGGATTTAGACAATTCGGTGCCCCCACCCTCTGATCGAATTGCTGCATGCACCGCCTTCGATTCCTGCAAGCCAAAGGGCCGCTTTAACGGCAGGTAAACACCCCATCCCGCGGCTAACAACCAGCAAGCCATCAACCACTTTCCAAGGGTCTGTAGATGAACAACAGTGTCGTAATTGGAGAACTCACCTGGCCGGAGTACGCAGAGAAGGTCGCCACTGGCTGCCCTATCTTTCTGCCAGTGGGAGCACTGGAGCAGCATGGACATCACATGTGCATGGAGGTCGATGTACTGCTGCCTACCGCGATCTGCAAGGCAGTCGCGCAACAGGTCAACGGCCTGGTGCTGCCTGCCCTGGCCTACGGCTACAAGTCCCAGCAGAAATCAGGCGGCGGCAACCATTTTCCTGGAACCACCAGCCTCGATGGCGCCACGCTGACCAGTACCGTGCAGGACATCATCCGCGAACTTGCACGCCATGGTGCCCGCAAACTGGTGATGATGAACGGTCACTTCGAAAACTCGATGTTCATTGTCGAGGGCATAGACCTTGCCCTGCGAGAACTGCGCTACGGTGGCATCAGTGACTTCAAGGTAGTCGTACTGTCCTACTGGGACTTCGTCAACGATCCGGCCGTCATCGAAAAGCTCTACCCCGATGGATTCCTCGGCTGGGATATCGAACATGGCGGTGTTTTCGAAACGTCGCTGATGCTGGCCCTTCACCCCGACAAGGTCGATTTGAACCGCGCGGTTGACCACCCTCCCGCCACCTTCCCGCCTTACGACGTCTTCCCCGTCATCCCGGAGCGCACACCCGCCTGCGGAACACTGTCATCTCCCAAAGGCTCCAGTCGCGAGAAAGGCGAGCTGATTCTCGAAGTCTGCGTCTCGGGCATCAGCACCGCTGTGCGCGAAGCTTTTGATTTGGACACCTGACGAACATACGGACGTGCCGAACCAAGTATCCACGGTTAATGCTTCCCCCTCCCCAAGTACAATAAAAAGGGTAAGTCTCATGTCCAGCAGCTCAACCTTGGCCCCAGGCCTCAAGCAGCGTCACGTCACCATGCTGTCCATTGCCGGTGCCATAGGCGCCGGCCTGTTCATCGGTTCAGGACACGCCATCGCCTCGGCGGGGCCCGCCGCCATCCTGGCGTATATTTTTTCCGGCACTTTGGTCGTGCTCGTGATGCGCATGCTCGGCGAGATGGCCGTAGCGTCGCCCGATACAGGATCGTTTTCGACCTACGCCGAGCGGGCGATGGGACGCAGTGCCGGCTTCACCATCGGCTGGCTGTACTGGTGGTTCTGGGTGCTGGTCATTCCGATTGAAGCCATCGCCGCTGCCGCCATCCTGCATGCCTGGTTTCCCTCCATTCAGACCTGGGAGTTCGCGATTGCAGTCACCGGCCTGCTGACGTTGACCAACCTGTTCAGTGTCGCCCGGTACGGAGAGTTCGAGTTCTGGTTCGCCATGCTCAAAGTCATCGCGGTGCTGGGGTTTATCGCGCTTGGCGCGCTTGCCCTGGTGGGCGGATTACCGGATACGACGGTCAGTGGTGTCGTTCAATTAAGCCATGAGTTTGGCGGTTTCATGCCCAATGGCATGACCGCTGTCGTCGGTGCGATGCTCACCACGGTGTTCAGCTTCATGGGCACGGAAATTGTCACCATTGCCGCTGCCGAATCGCAAAACCCCTCAAAACAGATCACCCGCGCGACCAACTCCGTCGTCTGGCGAATGGGTATTTTCTATATCGTCTCGGTGTTCCTCATCATCTCCATTGTCCCCTGGAACGACCCCATGCTCATGGAAGTCGGTTCGTACCAGAGAGCGCTCGAGTTGATGAACATTCCACACGCGAAAATGATCGTCGATATCGTCGTGCTGATTGCTGTAGCCAGCTGCCTCAACTCAGCCATCTATACCGCGTCACGCATGGTCTACTCCCTGAGCAAACGCGGTGATGGCCCGCGAGTACTGCAGAAGACTTCTGCTTCTGGAGTGCCCTTTGTGGCGGTGCTGGCCAGTACGGCGGTAGGTTTCCTGACAACGGCACTCAATTACTTTGCACCCGATGAGGTGTTCTCCTTCCTCCTGGCCAGCTCCGGGGCTGTTGCGCTGTTGGTCTATCTGGTGATTGCCGTTTCGCAACTGGTACTGCGTAAAAAGATGAATGCTTCGGGACAACCGATCGCCTTCAAGATGTGGTTTTTCCCCTGGCTCAGCTACCTGGTCATCGCCTGCATCTTGAGTATCCTGGTGGTCATGCTGATCTTGCCGCAGCACCGCATGGAGGTTATTGCGACGGGTGCGCTGACCCTGTCCATCGTCTGTATGGGTGCAATCTTTAACGCCAGGAAGAAGACCGTGCAGGTCCTCGACATTGCGCAAACCGAAAATGCTTAAGCGCAATCCCCGATAGCAACACTCATCCTCGTTCACCTCTTTCCGGCCGCTCGCCACCACGGAGCGGGCCGGTTTTTTTTGTTGATCACCCATGCCTTATTTCCCCACGTTTTCCGCGCCCCCTTCAGACAATCCAGACTCATGGCATCTTGCGTGCATATTTCTTTCGTCACGGCCTGTTGACCGGACACTCGGTGTAAAATCCTGAAGCCTGTAGACAGGGCTTACAATCACAAGAACGAGATGACGTTTCCCGTAACGGCAGCTTGCCGCGGAGCACGTCACTGATGCAGTTGAGGAGCGGTAATAATGGCGAAACTCCAGGTGGCGAAACCCGCCGCAGGACGCTCGGCGAATGAACAACAGCCAGTGAAGACCGTGGGTTTCCTGGTCATCCCCAACTTCACAACCATCGGCTTCGCCGCCGCCGTGGAAACCCTGCGCATGGCCAACCTGGCCGCGCGCAAACCGATGTTTCGTACAGTCATCATCGCCGCCAGCCTGGACCCGGTGGCGGCCAGCAACGGCATGCGCATCCTGCCCGACCACAGCATCACCGATGCACCAAAGCTGGACATGCTTTTCGTTGTCGGATCAAACCCGATCGTCTCCAATCACAGCAGCCGACCACTGCTCAATTGGCTACGCAAGCTGGCGCATGATCAGGTGCCACTGGGTGGGATTTGCACCGGCAGCCACTTGTTGGCCCGCGCCGATCTGCTCAAGGGCTATCGTTGCACGATTCACTGGGAAGACATCGAAGCACTGAAGGAACGCTTCCCGGGGATCATCATTTCCAACCAGCTGTTCGAGCTGGACCGTGATCGCTATACCTGCTCCGGTGGCGTGGCTTCCATGGACATGACCCTGCAGTTGATCGCCCGCGAACCCGGTGGTCGGGACATCGCTGCCCACACCGCCGAGTTGCTTTTGTGTGATCGGATCAGGGGGGCGCAGGAACAACAGCGTGTGCCCCTGCGGCAGAAGCTGGGCACCTCGCAGCCCAAGCTCAGCCAGATAGTGGCGATCATGGAAGCCAATCTTGAGGAGCCGGTGGGCCTTGAGGAGCTCGCACGGTTGAACGAGGTGTCGGTGCGCCAGCTGGAACGTTTGTTTCACAAGCACCTGCAACGCACGCCGAGTCAGTACTACCTGGAGTTGCGCCTTGCACGGGCGCGACAGCTGTTGCTGCGCAGCGAATCGCAGGTACGTGACATCGCCCTCGCCTGCGGCTTCGTTTCGCCGGCGCATTTCTCCAAATGCTACAGCCGATTCTTCGGTGTATCGCCTATTGGTGAGCGCAAGCAGGTGGCTGCGGTGCACTGATTCAATATTGATGTTGGCTGGACTGGCCCCTTCGCGAGCAGGCTCGCTCCCACATTGAACCGCGTCCTCCTGGACAACTCGGTCAACTGTGGGAGCGAGCCTGCTCGCGATGGCTTACTCAAGAACACTCAAGACATCAGTCCTGCAAAGCCTTATGCGCCGTCTCCCGACTCGCCAGCATGGCAATCAACGCCACCGCCGCAGCCGCCAGAAGATACCAGGCAGGGGCCATTTTGTTGCCGGTCAGTTGGATCAGCCAGGTCGCGATAAACGGCGCGGTGCCGCCGAACACCGCGTTGGCGATGTTGAAGCTGAAGGCAAAGCCGCTGAAGCGTACGCGAGTGGGGAATATCTCGGCGAGAAAGCACGGCAAGGTGCCGTCGTTCATCGCCAGGATCGCGCCAAACGCAATCTGGATCATCAGAATTACAATCAGGGGCTGATTCTCCAACATCCCGAACAGCGGAAATGTCAGCGCCAGGAACAATACCGAAGCGGTCACCAGCATGGTCTTGCGGCCGAATCGGTCCGACAGCTTGCCCATCAGGAAAATCAACCCGATATAGGTCGCCAGTGACACCGTCGACGCCAGGAACGAATCACTTTCGCTCATGCCCATTTCGGTGGACAGGTAGGTTGGCATGTAGCTGAGCAACAGGTAAAACGCCACGGCATTCAGGCAGGTAGCGCCGATCCCGATCATAACGCTGCGTCGGTGCACGGTCAGCAATTCGCGAACCGGAGCATGGGTCGCGCACTCCTTCGCTTCAAGGCGTTTTTCCATCTCCAGGAACTTGGGCGTGTCTTGCAAACTCATGCGGATATAGCGCCCCACCAGCCCGAATGGCGCCGCCAGCAGAAAGGGTAGACGCCAGCCCCAGCTGTGCAGGTCCTCGACACTCATCCACGCATGCAGGCCGGCGACAAACACCGCACCAAACAGCAAACCCGCCGCCGTGCTCGCCGGGACAATGCTGGTGTACAAACCGCGCTTGCCCTCGGGCGCATACTCGGCGAGAAAGGCCGAAGCCCCGGCGTACTCACCTGAAGCTGAAAAGCCCTGGAACAAGCGAATCAGCAGCAACAAGGCCGGCGCCCACAAGCCGATATGGTTGTAGGTCGGCAGGATGCCGATGCAAAAGGTCGAGACAGACATGATCAGAATCGACCAGGACAGCGCACTGCGCCGCCCGTATCTGTCACCGAAATGCCCCCAGACCAGTCCCCCCAGCGGGCGGACGATGAACGACAGCGCGAACACTGCAAAAGTCGCCAGTAGCGCGGTCGCCTTGTCGGTTTGCGGAAAAAACGTCAGGGCGATGACGGTTGCCAGGTAGCCGTAGGCCGCATAGTCGAACCACTCGACGAAGTTGCCCATGAAGCTGGCACTGGCTGCGCGCCGCAGGGCCTTGCGTTCGGCCGTTTGTTCAAGTTTTTCTGCCATGGTTGGCGTCAGGCTTGAGGTTTGGGTGCTCATTGTGCACCTCCGGTGGTAGAGGTGCGGTTATCGAAATGAAAGGTCGGGACGTAGGACATGACAAAACCCTCTATTGTTTTACTTGGCAGGGTTAAGGCTCGGTAGATGCTGCGCGTTCTTGGGCACGCATGCGCCATTTTTTTCCGGTTTATCTCAGCCACCGGGAAGATTTTTCGCCAATCGTCAAAGCAAAACGCCGCACAGCTTCACTGTGCGGCGCAGGGCCTTACTTCTTGATGATGTTGTGTTCCGGGCCATACGGGAACTTGGTGATGTTTTCCCCGCCCTGCTCGTTGACGATCAGGATGTCGTGTTCACGATACCCGCCGGCACCTGGAAGGCCCTCGGGCAACATGATCATCGGCTCAATGGAGACCACCATCCCCGGCTCCAGCACGGTGTCGATGTCTTCGCGCAGTTCCAGTCCGGCTTCGCGGCCGTAATAGTGGCTCAGCGTGCCGAAGGAGTGGCCGTAACCGAAGGTGCGGTATTGCAGCAGGTCGTGCTCCAGGAAGATCTCGTTCAATTGCAGCGCGATATCGCAGCAGCGCATGCCCGGCTTGATCAGCTTCAGACCGGCCTCGTGCACTTTGACGTTAACTTCCCACAAGCGCAGATGCTCGTCGGAGCAATGGTCCAGAAACAATGTACGTTCCAGCGCGGTGTAGTAACCGGCGATCATCGGGAAGCAATTGAGGCTGAGAATGTCGCCCTTGTTGACCTTGCGCGACGTCACCGGGTTATGCGCGCCGTCGGTGTTGATGCCGGACTGGAACCAGGTCCAGGTGTCCATCAACTCGGAATCCGGGAAGGTGCGGGCAATTTCTCGCACCATGGCCTGGGTAGCGTGCAGGGCCACTTCGTATTCCGGAACCTGGTCACGCAATGCCTCGACGACGGCGGCACCACCGATGTCCGCGATCCGTGCACCATGACGAATGATCGCGTGTTCTTCAGCGGACTTGATCATGCGCATGCGCATGCACGGTGCGGCGATATCCACCAGTTCAGCCTGCGGATAGCGGCTGGCGAGCTTGTCGCGATTGAGCAAGTTCAGATGGTCGAACTCGATACCGATGCGCCCGGCCTTGGGCAAGGCCTGCTGGATCGCGACGAAGTAGTTATCGCGCTGCCAGTCCGTGTAGACGATATTTTCAGTGCCGACGGTACGGCGCCATGGCTGACCGCCGTCGATGTTGGCGCTGATGGTCACCGCGCTGTCCTGGGTCACGACCAGCGCGTACTGACGCCCGAAGGAGCAGTACAGGAAATCGCTGTAGTAGTTGATGTTGTGATAGGACGTGAAGACGGCCGCGTCGATATTGTTCTGCGCCAGGTAAGCCCGCAATTTGGCTTGGCGGTTGGCATATTCTTGGGCCGAGAACGTCGGACTTACCTTTTCGCCGTTCTTGATCTGGATGGTTTTCGGCATTTGCATGTCATTTATCCTTGTCATTGATTGAGCTACAGGAGGCGCCAATCTGGCGGGCCGCTGAAGATCATTCGAACAGATGCAAGGTGAGGTTTTTTGCGCGAATCCGACCTGTAATTGGTCATATCCGCTGTTTGCGAAAGCGTCCCCTCGGGGTTTTGCGCACAAAAAAGCCCCCGGCAAGCGCGGTAAAAGCCGCTTGGCGGGGGCATTGGCAAATGGGTAGCGCGGTCAGTGAGGGAACGACGGCAGGACGACTGGAACTGCTCGCGATGAGGCCGGCGCATTCAACATTGATGCCCGCTGACTCGGCGCCTTCACCCCCATATGGTCGCGAGGATGCGCACCGAAGTACTGGCGATAGCAGCGAAAGAAATGTTGCAGCGAGACGAAACCGCACGCCCTGGCGACATCCGACAGCGACCGCTCGCCGGCATGCAACAACTGCCGCGCCTGTTGAAGCCGCAAGTCCAAGTAGTGTCGGGATGGCGAACAACCCAGGCTACGCTTGAACAGCCGCTCCAGATGGCGACGGGAAATGCCCATGGTCTCGGCCAGTTCATCGATACCCAGCGTTCGGCTCAAGTGCTCGCTCATCAAAGCCAGGGTTGCCTGAAGTTTTTCCGGGGCATCCTGCACGGGCAGTAGGGGCCGGGCCTGGCGTGCTGCATGCTTTGCCATCCGTAGTATCAAGCCACGACCGTGGTACCTTGCGAGAAGCTCGTGCATCAACCCTTGAACAGCCTGCGGGCCGACACACGTCAGGCGTTGGCGGTCGACGCAGAACGGCGCAGCCACCGGTGTCAACTTGCTGAAAGCGGCAAACTCCAGTGATGCAGCGGGCTTTGGCAAGCTGCAACGGACACCCTCCAGGGCACCAATTTGCGCCAGCAGCCAGCCTGCCTCGCCCAATGCCCCGAGGCTGATCGGTTGCGCCGCCCAGTGGCTCAACTGCTGGCGCATGTCTGGATCAAGACGCAGGTTATCGCCACCACAGAGGATCAACACATCGAACGGTTGCCACTGACCCAGTCGAGCGGCGGCGGTTTCGATGCCGTTACTGGCGTTCAGTTGCTGTCTGTCCAGGCTCAGCATTTGCCACTGGCAAACATCGTACCCTGCCAACTGGTTGGCCAGGCGCAGTGGCTCCAGTGCATTGGCCAAGGTGTACATATCAAAGGCTTCCGTCAACCAGAAGCCAATACGCAGCATCGGCGGTCGTGGCCGTTCGGATTCAGTCAATTGCAGCATGTCCTGCTCTCCCGTCGATCAAGGTCACTCAACACTCGATGGCGCTGACCGCCAATCCGCCACGGGAGGTCTCTTTGTATTTGTCATGCATGTCGGCACCGGTATCGCGCATGGTGCGGATGACCCGGTCCAGCGAAATGAAATGCGTACCGTCACCGCGCAACGCCATCTGTGCGGCATTGATCGCTTTCACCGCTGCGATGGCGTTGCGCTCGATGCAGGGTACCTGCACCAGGCCACCGACAGGGTCACAGGTCAGCCCAAGGTTGTGTTCCAGACCAATTTCCGCAGCGTTTTCCACCTGCTCGGGACTGGCGCCGAGAATTTCTGCCAGGCCGGCAGCGGCCATCGCGCAAGCCGAACCGACTTCGCCCTGGCAACCCACTTCAGCCCCGGAAATCGAGGCATTGCGTTTGCACAGTATGCCCACCGCGGCAGCGGCGAGTAAGTAGTCCACGACATCGCTGTCCCTGGCCTCGGGGCAGAACTTCATGTAGTACTGCAATACCGCCGGAATAATCCCTGCCGCGCCGTTCGTGGGGGCGGTCACCATGCGCCCGCCGGCCGCGTTTTCTTCATTGACTGCCAAGGCGAACAGATTCACCCACTCCATGGCGTTCAACGTCGAACCGATGACATTCGGCTTGCCGATTTCCAGCAGGCTGCGGTGCAGACGCGCCGCGCGGCGCTTCACATTCAACCCACCGGGCAAGACGCCTTCATGCGTGAGTCCGGCATCCACGCAAGTACGCATGGCCTGCCAGATCTGGCCCAGTCCCTCGCGGATGTCTTCTTCGCTGCGCCACACCCGTTCGTTCGCCAGCATCAGTTGGGATATCCGTAGCCCATGGACATTACACTGGTTCAACAATTGCGCAGCCGTGCTGAAATCATAGGGCAGCTCGCTCTTGTCCTGGTCAAGCTCGCCAGTAGCGGCTTGCCGTTGATCAACGACAAAGCCACCGCCGATGGAGTAGTAGGTTTCGCACAACAGGGGTTGGTCATCGGCAAATGCGCTCAACGTCATGGCGTTGGGATGGTATTCCAGGTTTTCTTCCAGCAATCGCATGTCCCTCTGCCAGATAAAAGGCACACGGAACTCGCCGGCCAATAGCAGGTATTGCGTCTCGCGCAGTTCCAGCAAGCGTGGCTCGATCAGCAGCGGGTCGACCTTATCCGGCCATTCCCCCATCAACCCCATGATCACCGCTTTATCGGTGCCATGGCCGATACCCGTGGCCGATAGCGAACCATACAACCGCACTTCGATACGCTTCACTTGTGTCAGCATTTTCCGTTCGCGCAGGGCCTCGACAAACAGAGCCCCCGCACGCATTGGGCCGACGGTATGGGAACTGGAGGGGCCGACTCCAATCTTGAACAAGTCAAAAACACTGATAGCCATCGTCGATCTCCGTGCCGCTTCAGAGGTGTCAGGAATTCACCTGATTGTCGGCGTCAGGAGCCATCAAGATGTGTCAGATATCGACCCCTAAGTGCTCGTCAATACCAAATACGAGCTGGATGTGTTGCTACCAGGCGCTGAAGTGGTCCCCTTTAGTGCTTTCGCATACACCGCGCCAACCCCGGTTCAACGCTTTACTGCCACCCAGGTAAAACACATCGGCAACTGCGCCTCCTGCCCCTGGTAGCGATCATAGAGTTCTTCGCGATTGGAATGCGCATACTCCCTGAAATGGCTGATCTGCAGCCCCGCTTCGATGGCGCCGCTGAAGATCGCGCCCAAGGTGTGGACGAACCAGTAGGACGGGGCGGCCTGCTGCTCGACCTTGCCTTCGTAGACGATTGGCTGGTTCTGGACAAAGGGTTCGCGGCGAAAGTACGAACTGGCCAGGCTGTAGGGATCGGCTGCCTCGGGGTCGAACATTTCCAGGAACGGGTGGGTTTCGTAGATCACCAGGGCGCCACCGGGTTTGAGGGTTTGCGCCGCATGGCGAAAGAACTCGCCGATGTCCGGCATCCAGTTCAACACGCCGATGGTGACCAGGGCCACGTCGAAACGCCCCTGCAGTGTTTGTGGCAGGTGGTGAATGTCGGCCTCGATGAACTCAGGCCCATGGGGCGAGCGTGAAGCCAGTTCCCGCGCCTGTTCGAGAAACGCCGCGGACTGGTCGACCCCCACCACGTGTCGAGCCCCCAGGGCGAACAGCGACAGGCTTTCGCGGCCATTGTTACAGCCCAATTGCACCACGTCCTTGCCTGCGATGCCGACCTGGTTCAGCACCCCGGTCAGGGTTTCATCCAGGCACGAAAAGTCGGCCTGGGCCACCGCACTCAAGTGCGCCTGCCACTGCGGATTTTCCTTGTGGTGACGGGCAGAGTCATTCCAGGCATCGCGGTTGCTGATGATGACCTGTTCTGTTGTCGGCATTTCCATTGCACGCTCCGGCATTCGCTGTTTTATCGAGTAGCCGAGTCTAGATCATGCCTGCAAACGTCCCCATCACGGGTGTGTTGCGATTGTGTAATCCGCGCACCACCAACGCTCTCCCACCGGAACGCTATAGTTAGTACCCTTGGGGAAATGCGCGAAAACCGACACCGCAGGTGCTGCCATGAACACAACCGTACCCACGCTATTGCTTGCCCTGTGCCTGGCTGCCAGCTGTGCACAGGCGGACGACAGTGCGATGCAAACCGAAGAATCCAGCAGTGAATTCAATTACTACGGAGCGGACCAGCCCTTTGCCCATCCGGTGCCTCCGACCCTGAGCACGGTACCGCCGGGATCCTACATCCCGACTTCGCCCCAGACATTCACCCCGGTTTCCAGCCAGCACGTGTTTTCCGATTCCCGATTGCCAACGGTGGCCGATACCACCGTTCGCGTGTTCATTCGCACCTATGACGCCGAGCACGGCGTCTATGTGAACCAGGAGGTCCTCGATCCGACGTGCATGCTGGCTTGCAGGAGCAGTCAGAACCCGGCCTTGTAGCAAGGCCGTGCCTGCCCTGCGACTGCTCTTCTACCACGACCGTTTGTCCGGGCGGGCCAGGCCGAGTTTCTCGATCCGGTAACGCAGCATGTCGCGGCTCAGGCCCAACAGCCGTGCGGACTTGGTGACGTTCCAGTCGGTCTTGTCGAGCATCTTGCGCACCATGTCGCGCTCTACTTCCGGCAGGTTCATCGACTCAGTGCCATTATGGGACGCGCGCGGTTCGATCGGCGGCAACTCGTGGGTGAACATCGCCGGCTCATCCACCAGGCTCAGGCACACGTTCAACTGGTGCGCAGCAATGGTGTCGTGTTGCGCCAGCAGTACCGTCTGCTCAAGCATGTTGCGCAGTTCACGCACATTGCCCGGCCAGGTGTAGTTGAGCAGCAACTCTTCGGCCTGATCGCTGAAACGCAGGTGCGGCTTGCCGTAGCGTTTGCCATGGGTTGCCAGGAAGTGCCGGGCCAGCAGCAGGATGTCCTCGCCACGGGCATACAGGCGCGGCACCTTGATCGAAATGATGCGCAGGCGGAAGAACAGGTCGCGGCGGAACTTGCCCTGCTGGACCATTTGCTCAAGGTTGCAATTGGTCGCGCTGATCACCCGCAGGTCGACCTTGCGCTCCTTCACCGAACCCACCCGGCGGATGGTCCGGTCCTCCAGCAGTTTCAGCAATTTGGCCTGCAGTATCAGGTCCATTTCGCCAATTTCATCGAGAAACAGTGTGCCGCCATCGGCCGCTTCCACCAGCCCCAGGCGACGGTCCTTGGCATCGGTGAAGGCGCCCTTCTCGTGCCCGAATAGCTCCGACTCCACCAGGTTGGAAGGAATCGAGGCGCAGTTGAATTCGATGAACGGCCCTTTGCTGCGCGGCCCGTCGAAATGCAGCGCCCGCGCGACCAGTTCCTTGCCGGTGCCGGTCTCGCCTTCCACCAGCACCGGCGGCAAGTCGGTGTTGGCCATGCGTCGCTCAGCGTCGAGCAACTGGGCGATGGTGCCCTTGAGGTAGACCATCGGTGCCGATTCGCCAATCAAGGCCTGCACCCCGGATTTCTGTGCTTCACGCTCCTGATAGAACGACAGGGTGCGCTCCATCCGGTCGGTGGCCAGGGCCTTGTCCAGCAGCAGCTTGAGCTCCGGCAAGGCCACCGGTTTGGTGACGTAGTGGAACGCGCCCTCTTTCATCGCCACCACGGCGTCTTCGACGTTACCGTAGCCGGTCATCATGATCACTTTCAGATCCGGCGCGCTGATGCGCAGCTTCTGGATCAGGTCGTGACCATTCATGCCCGGCAACGAGTTGTCGGTCAGCACGACATCCGGAACGAAGGTACTCAACTGCGACAGTGCGTCTTCGGCCGAGTGGCAGACGGTCACTTCGAAGTTCTTACGCTCCAGGTAGGTCTGGATATTCTCGGCGAGCAGCTCATCATCCTCGACCAGCAGTATGCTGTGCTCCATATTCCCCTCCCGTTGCCACTTTGAAATTGAGACACACGCGGGTTCCTTCCTGCTCTTGGCTGGTCAACTCGACCGAGCCTTCGAATCGCTCCATTATTCTTTTGACCAGCGCAAGGCCCACGCCCAACCCCCCCTGTTTGGTGGTGAAGAACGGTTTGAAGACCATTTGCTGTTGCTGTTTGGTCATGCCCTTGCCAGTGTCGTTGAGCATCATGCGCACCTCACCGGGTGCCGGTGTTTCAACGTCGATACTCAATACGCCGCCCTTGGGCATGGCTTCCAGGGCGTTGGCGAACAGACTATTGAGAATCTGCGTGAGCAACACCTGCTGGCTGACGACCGGTGGAACCGTCATGGGCGTGAAGCGCACCTCGACGTTCGAACGCTGGATCTGCGGGGCGTAGGCGCTCAAGGTGTCGTCAATCGCGAGCACCAGGTCGACGGTTTCATGGTCGTCGTTAACCGGGCGCAAAGACACCAGTAACTCACGGACCCAGCGCGACATGCGATCGACCTGGCTGATGATGTCGCCGATGTTCTTCTGCGCGGTCTGGCTGGCGATTTCCTGGGCCAGCTCGGCGCTGGAGCGAATGTTCGCCAGCGGATTGCGCAGGCTATGGGCGACCGCCGAGGACATTTCCCCCAGGGCGACGAAGGTTTCGTTGGCCACCAGTTGTTTCTGCTGGCTGTGCAACAGCAGGGCCGCACGCCGCACGATCCAGAACAATCCCAGGTAGATGACCGCTCCGCCGAGCAGGGTGGTCAGCCAGATCGCCTTGAAGCCGCGCTGGATGCGCTCTACCAGGTCCACCGGCTCCTTGTAGATCTCGACCATGGCAATCACTTTGCTTTTGTCGGCGTTGAACATCGGAATGTAGTTCTCGACGAACAGGTATTGCGGTTCATGCAGCAGTCGTTGCTCGGGGCGCTCCTCGTCGATCTCATGGTAGCTGGTGGACACCGCTGCCTTCATTTCAAAGGACTCGTCGAGTTCCTCGTCGTTGTCGATGCGCACCCCGATCAGCTCGGGGTTGGTCGACCAGACCACGGTGCGGTCCAGGGCGTAAACCGTGGCCAGGAGGATGTCTGGCAGGTGTTCGACATGATCGAGGAACTCGATACGGGCAGCCGCGCGAGCGCCCGGATCGACGTCGGGATAGGCCGCGTCAGCGCGTGGGTCAAGCATTTCGCCCATGGTTCGGTTCGGCGAAATCGAGGCGTGGCGAATTTCGGCCGCGCCAATGGCTTGCACGAATTGTGCGGTCAGCATGGAGTCACGCTCGATGCTCTCCTCGACCACAAAGCGCGTGGAAATGTAGCCCAGCCCCAAGGCCACGCCGGCAATGATGAAAAAACTCGCCAGGGAAAACCAGCGCACCAGGTTGAATGGCGATCGCCAATCCTTGCCCTCTGTCGCCGACGTAACCGGCGCAGGTACTTGTGGTGATTCCAGTATCTGCATGGGAGGTCCCGGTTGCTTGAATCAAGCGTTTTCCAGCCGCATTCCCGATCAGTGTAGGTGGCATTGACCGTCACTGGCTGCCCAATAAAACTATTTCGCCACTACTGCACCCGCGCCTTGTCGGGTACCGCGATTGCTTGTTGATGTTGCGGTTCCTCGGCACCGACAGTCAGCGGTGTGAGCAACGGCTGCTGGCGGTCGGTTTCTGCCTGCAGGAACTCGATGATCGACTGTACCGAGCGCTCATCCAGGCGCAGGTTGGGCATCGGGATCTTGTCGAAGCGCTCGAACAACGCCGTGGCAATCGGGTCTTTCTCGGCCAGCATGCGGTCGGGCTCGCGAATCCAGCGGTTCAGCCAGGCGGGATCGCGCTGGCGCGTCACGCCAACCAGATCCGGACCGATGCTGCGCATGCCGATGCCCTGCCCGTCCATCGGACCGAGGCTGTGGCACGAGGCGCAACGGGTGCGGAACAATTCTTCGCCGTTACTCGGCGGGCGGATTTCGGGGGCATTGGCGTAGTTTTCGCCAACGCTCGGCTGTTTCCAGTTATGCAAGGTGTTGGCCAATTGGTCGGCCAGGATCCAGGGGTTCTCGAAGGGTGAGGCTTTCATCCAGCGACCGGTTTGCTGGTTGCCGACAATCAGGCTCAGGTTGTGGTCCTTGGTGCGGCCGTTGTCGACGCCTTCGATGAACAACCCGAGCTTTTGCCGCAACTCGGTGACGTCGGCGAACTCCCCGGTAAGAAACTGCCAGCCTGGCCCCACCTGAAAACGTTGCGCGTAGGCCTTGAGCACGGCGGGTGTATCGCTCAAGGGGTCGATGCTGATGGAGTAGAAGAAGATGTCCTTGCCGACCCGGTCGCCGAGCAGCTTCTGCACCTGGCGCAGGCGCGCGGTTTCCAGCGGGCAAGAGTCGCTGCACGAGGTGAAGATGAAATTGATCACCACCACCTTGCCCTTGATCAGGTCATCGAAAAAATGCACCTGCCGACCGTCCTGGTCGGTCAACAAGGTGTTGGGGAAATAGTCCCCACCCCATGGGGTGGCTGGTTCGGCAACAGCAGCAGAGGCAGGGGAAACCGGAGCGAGTGTCGACGGTACCGGATTGGCGACCAGCAGCCGGCTGGCCAGCAAGCCAGTGACCAATATCAGCACCAGGTGCATGCCCAGGGCTTGCGCACGTGCGGTAGGCAACTTCATGTCGACACCCTCGCGGTTCATGGTTTGACCGTCACTTTTGGACCGAAGCCGTCGCCAGTGCGGAAGGTTGGCAGCGCGGCGGAGTTCACGTAGCGCACACCGTCCCAGCTTGGCAGCGGCGTTGGCATCAACTGCAATTGCCCCGGCTTCTCAAGGTCCCAACGCAGCAGCATGGAGTTGTCCTCGTGCTGGGTGTTGTGACAGTGCTCCATGTAGGTCCCGGCGAATTCACGGAAGTTGATCGCCATCTCGACGCTGTCCAGCCCATCCTTTTCCGAGCCGATGCGATACACGTCCTTGCGTGCCCATTTTTCCCATTCCGGTGGCGCCTTGCCGCCGCGGCTGAGGATGATCCCCTCCTCGAAGTGCACATGCACCGGGTGGCTCCAGCCCGTGCCGCCGGCCTTGATGTTCCACACTTCCAGGGTGCCATAGCCCGCGACCCCGGCATCGGTCGGACCGCTGGCCAACTGCGCCGAGGCGTTCAGGCGCCGAGGGTCCATGTGGAAACCGAAGCCGCCATCGGTCTTGACCGTCCAGGGCGCTTCATCGGTGCCGTCGGAGCGGCCGAAGGTGAAGGTGCGATGGCGGGCCTTGGCCAGCAACGCCTTGTCGGTGGCGTTGTCGCGATGAATCTTCAGCGGGATCATCACCAGGCCTTCAGCCTTGCCCGGTTTGGCCGGTTCGTAGGCGGCCGGGTCCATGGCCAGGTCCTGGCCGGTGTACGGCTTGACGTTGAGTTGCAACACCTTGCCCACCGCCGGGTCACCCTTGTCCCACATCGGCCCTTTGCTGGTTTGCTTGATCACCGCCTTGTAGTTTTCGGAGAGCGCGTCCGCCAGCGACACCGGTTCTTTCGGACCCTTGCCATCGTCATGCACCAGCAAGTTGACGAAGAACAGCTTGTCCCCGGGCTTGATGCCGTTCTTCGCGAAGTTGACGATGATGTCGAAGCGCTCGGCAATGCCCTGGGTTGGCAGGATGGCGTTGTGGTTCTGTTTGTCGCCGTCGGCGTCGAGGTCCATGCTGCCGTCGAATGGCACGCTGTGCTCCATGATGTTGCCGTCGTTGGCAATCATGTGGAACGGCACGCGGGCATAGGACACACCCGAACCCTTGGGCCCCTGGAACTCGCCGCCGGTGCCTTTGATTTCACGCACCAGCGCCAGTTTGAAGTAGCGCGACACCGAGCCATTGAGCATACGGAAGCGATAGCTGCGGGCGCGTACATCCAGGGTCGGTTTCCACTGCCAGTTGACCAGCACCTGGTCACCGAGGAAGCCATCGGTGTTGAAGGGGTTGAACCACAGCTGGCCATTGGCGTCCCAGGCCTTGTCGGCGAACACCAGGTTCACGTCATAGTCACGGTTGCCCCAAGGCAAGGCGCTGCCGCTGGGGAAACGCAGGTTGACGCCGTCGTTCACCGACTCGTTGCCACGGTCCAGGGCGCTGTAGTAGTTCATCATCGCCGCGTTGCCCTTGTAGACGTTCTGCGCGGTGAAATCGAGCATGTGGTCGTGGAACCAGTGGGTGCTCATGGTTTCGCGCCAGTCGCCACGGATCTTGATCGTGCCGTTCTCGCAGGTCTTGCGGCCCGGGCTCATGTCATTGGTCCACAGGGTTTCGCCCGGCGAGCAAGGGAACGCCGCGCGCGGGTCATGGGCGTCGGTGTTGATGCTGTCGTAACCGGCCAACTGGATCGGCCAGCGATAGTCGTAGTACTGCCCGGGGAAGAAAAACGCGTTGGCATAACCGTCGCTTTCCGCTGGCGCGTGGCCGTTGTGTTCGTGGGTGCTGATGGTGTGCAAGCCAAAGCCCATGTTGGCCGACGGATCGATCGGCAAGCCGTTGTAGTGGCGCATCAGCAACGGTTGGCCATAGCGCACCATCAGCAGTTTGGGCGGCAGCGTGCCGTCGAAGGTCCAGACCGAGTTGTGGTTCTGCACCGGCATGTTGGGGTGAAAGCGTGTATCGACACCCTTGGCCGTACCGTCCGTGGCCGGTACGCCGGCGACGTTGTGGTACAGGCCACCGGGGCCGAACTCGCCCACGGCGTAGCCGTGCATCTGCCGGGCGTCACGCAAGCCACCGTTGATCCGCGCGCCGGTCTGCACGGTCTTGTAGGCGTTTTGCGGATAGAACTCATTCCAGCGCTGATGTGACCAGCCCTTTCCTGGCGGACGACCTTCAGCGGATGAGCCAATACGGCGATTGAGGAAGTATTCGATCTGCGCCTGCCACGGGTTGCGATCCACCACGTTGGCGTACTGGCTGGGGAACGGGGTCAATCCTGGTTGCCGCAGGAAGGCATCAAGCGCAGGTCCCGGTGGTGCGCTGCGGGCCGCGCTGCTGGGGTCTTGCGCCGGTAACGGGCCGATGGCCGCCGCTGGAAACGGCAAGGGTGCCGCCGGTGTGGTGGGGTCGAGTTTTTCCGGGCCGAATTCTTCGAACAACAACAGTTGCTGGGTGAACGGCTGGGCGTTGAACAGCGGGCTCGGCTTACCGTTGGTGGGGTAGTTGAAACTGGTCTGCATGGCAGGCGGCAGGACGTTTTCCACCCGTTCGGTATCGCGTGAGCCCTTGACCCCGTCGGGCAGATCGAAGGCATCCTCGTTGGCATCGGGCATGGTCAGGATGGCGTTCAACGCCCCTGCCCGGTCTTCCGGTTCATCGTAATAGGCAGAGGGATCAGTCGGCTCCGGCTGTCGCTCATCGTCTATGGGGCTGGCACGCAAGGTCCCTGTGCTGAGTGTCATCGCCAAGGCGACGCTCAATGGCGTCAACAGACCAAACCATTTCAAGGGGTGCCGCGCTTTTGTGTCCATCACCAGCCGCCTCGTATAAATGAAGGGGGTGATGGGGGTTTTGCAAGGAGTCGGCCAAATTTGTAACTGCTTTATACAAAGGTATTAACACTCAGCAAAACAATGGCTTATCAACATCAATGTGCCATGACCGAAATAAACGACTGGGGAATGGCACCCGCTACCGGGGAAAGTTCCCACCCAATTTCAGGGGACCCGTTTGAAAGTCAGGCTGACGTGGGTGCCCTCGCCCTCACGACTTTCAAGGGCCACCGCCCCGCCAAAGCGCTCCATGATGCGCTTGACCAACACCAGCCCGACACCGAGCCCGCCGCGCTTGGTTGTGAAAAACGGCCGGAACGCCATGAGGCGTTGCTCCTCGGTCATGCCTTTGCCCGTATCGCTGACCACCACGCGAACACGCTGGGCATCGAGGGGCGCCAGGGTGATGGCCAAGGTACCGCCTTCGTCCATGGCCTCCAGCGCATTGGCCAACAAACTGTTGAGGATTTGCGTCAGCTGCACCTGCTGGCTCAGCACCATGGGCGTGCCTTTGGGTTCGAACAGCACATTGACCCGCCCCTTGATGATCTGCTGCTCGAAAGCCATCAGGCTGTCGTGCAGCGCCGCCACCAGGTTGACCGGCTCGACGTCGTCATTGAGCGGACGTAGCGATTGCAGCAACTCCCGTACCCACTTCGACATGCGATCGACTTGGCCGATGATGTCGTTGATGTTCTTGTGCGCCGGGCCACTGTCGAACTCCAGTGCCAGTTCGGCGCTTGAGCGAATGGTTGCCAGGGGGTTACGCAAGCTGTGGGCAACGGCCGACGACATCTCGCCCAGGGCGACGAAGGTTTCGTTGACGATCAGTTGCTTCTGTTGCGTGGCCAGCAGGATCGCCGCCCGCCGCACGATCCAGTACAACCCCAGGTAAATCAAGCCGCCGCCCAGGGCCGTGGCCATCCATATCAGCACGAGGCCACGTTCCATCCGGCTGATCAGATCCTTGGGCTCCTTGTAGATCTCGACCATCGCCGTGACGTTCTTGCCATCGGCATCGAACAGCGGAATGTAGTTTTCAATGAAGATGTATTCCGGCGGCGTGACGAACTTTTGTTCCATGCGAGCCTGGTCGACATCGTGATAGCTGGCCGACACGGGCGTCTTCAATGCAAAGGCCTGGTCGAGGTCTTCGTCGGCGTGAATCGTAGTGCCCATCAGGGCCGGGTTGGTCGACCAGATGATCATGCGGTCGGGGGCATAGATGTTGGCCAGGATCACATCCGGCAAATGTTCGATGTGGTCGAGGAATTCGCCCCGGGCGTTGGCGCGGGCCATCGGGTCGACGTCGGGAAAGTCGCGGTCCTTGCGCGGGTCGAGCAGCTCGCCCATGGTCCGCACATTGGGGATCGACACATGGCGCACCTCGGCCGAGGCAATCGCCTGGATGAATTGCGACGTCAACAGGGCATCGCGCTGCACGCTTTCGGTAATCACGAACTTGGTCGACACCGAACCCAACGCCACCGCCACCGTGCCGATCACCGCCATGCTGATGAGCGAAAACCAGCGCAGCAGATTGAACGGCTGTTTGCGCGAGTTCAAGCGAATTTCGCCCTGGTCGGACGCCAGTGTCTTTGCAAGCGTGGTCATGGATAGTGTTCCCGCGAACCCCCTATAGGTTTATAGCGCACCGCTAGCCGTTTGCCCGTCATCGGGGCCATTCCTTCCCCATCCCCCCACTCCCCCTCTGCCCCGATCTACCCCCAATACTGGGGAAAGAGGCCCGCCCGATCATTCACCGCTCGATCGACGAGCGCAGCGCAAACGCCTGTGTACCGGGGCCCTGGCCGACATTTTCGGGGGTTGGCATGGGAGTTGCCGAAGAGCTCACAACTGACCCATATCCCAAGGGGCAGGTACTCTGATAGAGGGAATACTCATGCACCCTTTACTGTCCAAAACCGCGATCGCCCTGATCGTGAGTGCTCTGGCCCAAGGCGCTGCCCAGGCCGCGCTGTTTGCTGTAGATCCTGGCCCCTACCTGCCAGACAATGGTGGCTTCGCCTCCTGGTATCAGGACAGCCATGGCCGGACACTCGATTTGTGTCTATCAAAAGCTGTCAGTTCCAGGGTTCCAAGCGCTCCCGGCGCACCGACCTACATGTGCAACCTGCTGCCGGCTCCCGGCGTTTTCGACGACACGCAGCCGGTGGTTTTCCCGACCAACTTTCCCGATGAAGCGTTCTGGTTCACCGGCGACGGCGCCATCGTCGACGCGGCCCGGGGCATCGACCTGGGGTATGTCAGCGCCGTCGAAGCAGCCTTCGCCGCCGAAGAACCCAAAGAGGGTGACCAGGTCAGTTTCGCCCGTATTCGTATCCGGGTCGACGTGCCCACAGCCGGCACCTATGTTATCACCCACCCCTACGGGGTTGATGTGTTCAACGTCGACACCCCCGGGCGTCGCGCAATCAACATGACCCGCGACATCGGCATCGGCTCGCCGAAAACCTACGACGGCGCACTCAAGGGCGACATCGGACCGTTCCTGCGCAGCGTCAACGGTCCCTACACCGAAACCAACCCGGTCACCGGTCAAGCCGAGCAGTTCGTGGGTGATCCGAACCTGTCGGAAGCCTTCACCGGCAGCCCGTTCAACACCAACTACATCCGCATCGAAGGGCCTAACGGACTGGACTTGCGCACGACGGTGATGGCCATTTCCGGCAAGTTGTCGACGGTGGTCCGGCCCACTCCGATGATCTCCGAGCGCAGCACTTATTCGCGCAAAGCCGGGGAAAGCGCACCGGTTGCACAGCAGGATGTATTCGTGATGGCCCCGCCGCCACCGGCCACCGTGACCCTGGACAGCAATAGCCCGGTGTTGAACCTGACCGAGGCCGACACCACCGGCCACTGGTACGCGCAATCCTCCACAAACCCGACCTTGCCGAGCAGCTTGCAGGTGACCGCCGACAACCACCTGGCCATCCCCAGCAGCACGCCGACCACCCTGTCCATGCCGTTAACCGACCTGGTGGTGATTTCGCAGGCCCAGTACAGCCTCAACAGCGGGCAACTCACCATCGTGGCCTCGACCAGCGATGAAACCTCGCCCCCCGTACTCACCGCCACTTCCGGAACCGGTGCCGCCATCGGCGCCCTGAGCGGCGATGGCGCCGAGAAAATCCTGTCGACCGGCATCACGCCGATTCCACCGGCCAAGGTTACGGTGACGTCATCCAATGGCGGCACTGACACCGAAGAAGTGGTCATCGTGCAATGAACGCTCTCATGCCCAGATCCGCATCAGGAGGCATCATGAACAAGTGGCCACGCTTCGCGCTCAACGCGCTCGGGCTGACTCTTTCGCTGTCCGGCAGTGCGTTCGCGCAACTCGCTGCCGTCGACCCCGGCCCCTACACCTTTGCCACGGGGAAATTCCCCTTGTGGTATCAGGACAACAATCTGCTGTCGATGGAACTGTGCCAGTCCCGCGCCGTGAGTTCGCGGGTACCGAGCACGCCTGGCGCACCCTCCTACATGTGCATCCTGCTGCCAGAACCGGGAATCTTTGACGACACCCTGCCGATGGTATTTCCGGATAACTGGCCACCGGAAGCGTTCTGGTTCCTCGCCGAGACGGCCATCCCCGACAACGCCGCAGGCTACGGCGTGGATGCCTACGTGGCCGGGATCGAAGCGGCATTCGCTTCGGAAAACCCTGTCGACGGCGACCAGGCAAGCTTCGCGCGGATTCGTATCCGGGTGAACATCCCCATCGCCGGGACCTACACCATCACCCACCCGTACGGCGTGGAAGTCGTCAACGTGACCGCTCCGGGCCGTCGTGCGATCAACATCACCAGAGATATCGGCATCGGCGCACCCGGTAATTTCTCTGGCGCAGTCAATGGTGACATCGGGCCGTTCCTGCGCAGCGTCAACGGTCCCTACACCGAAGTGAATCCGGACACCGGCGCCATCGAGACCTACGTCGGCGACCCGAATCTCACCGAAGCAGTCACCGGCAGCCCCAACAACACCAACTTCCTGCGTATCCAGGGCCCGGCGGGGACCATTGAGACCAGCCTGTTCAACCTGTCGGGCAAAGTCCTCGACAACCGGGCGCAAACCCCTGTGGAGGTCAGCCGCGCCACGTATCGCCGCACCTCATCGGGTCCAGGCACTAGCAGTACCCGGGTAGAAGTCTTCGGCAAGTCGGTCAACGGCTCGAGCCTGTGCTTCCGCGAAACCGTGGCCCTGGTTCCGGGACCACCGCAGACACCGTGCCTAACCAGCATGCTCGGCGACAACACCGGTCTGTTCTTCGGTCACCGCCTGACGGGTACCGCCGTGCCTCCCGTCGTAGTGCTCACCGCTACCGACCCGACTGGTGCCACCCGGCCTACGGCAGTATCGAGCAAAGTCAGCGACGTGGTGAAAGTCCAGACCGCGCGCTACAGCTGGGACAATCACAGCCTGCTGATCGCGGCCACTTCGTCTGACGAAGTGGTGATACCGGACATGGTTGCCCAAGGCTACGGACGGTTGACCAAGTCCGGCACCCTGCAAACCTTGACGGTTGCCGACCTGCCGCAGCCACCGGCCACCGTCACAATCAAATCCGCCTCCGGCGGCAGTGACACCGAGCCAGTGGTCGTCGTTGGCACTGCACCAGACACCGGCGAGAACAAGGCGCCGATTGCTGTCGCTGACAGCGGCAGCACCAGCTTCGGGATCCCGATCACCCTCAGCCTGCTGACTAACGACAGCGACCCGGACGGCAACACACCGCTGAGCATCACCGAGCTGACCCAACCGGCCACCGGCCAGGGCACCGTGACGATGAGTGGAACCACCGCCGTCGTCTATACGCCGCCAGCCGTGGTGACCGTGCCGCTGACCACAACCTTCACCTACAAGGCGCAAGACATCAAAGGCCTGGCCTCGACCGCTGCGGCGACCGTCACCATCACCGTGGCGCCTAACCAGCCGCCAACGGCCGTCGCTGACGCTGCCGCGACCCTGGGTGTGTCGATACCGATCAACGTGCTGGCCAACGACACCGATCCAGAAGGCAACGTTCCGCTTGCAGTCGCCAGCTTCACTCAACCTCCGACCGGTCGCGGCAGCGTCACCAGTAACGGTACGGTCCTGACCTACAACCCACCGGCCACCGTCACCACGGCCTTCACCACGACCTTCAACTACTTCGCCCGGGACAGCTTCGGTGCTGTGTCGACGGCGCCGGCCACGGTCACGGTGCAAGTCTCGCCACGGCCTGCTGCGGAAACCTTCGCGGTGACAGCGGCCACGGTGACAGCCCGTTCCAACAACCGCTTCAACTGGGACTTCACAGGGACGTCATCGGTGACCACCGGCAATACCATCACCGTCCAGGTGACCACGCCAACCGGGCTGGTGACGCTCGGTAGCACCACGGTGCCGCTGACCGGACGCTGGAGGCTGACAGTGAGCAACAGCACCACGGTGATTCCGTCGGCCAACCCGACCGCCACCATCACCTCGTCCCAAGGCACCGTGCGCACGGTGCAGGTGATCTCGAACTGAGTCCGTGCCCCATCGACTCGCTGAGTTGATGGGGCAGGCCTCCAGCAAAAGGAGCATGCAATGAAAACGTCGACCGCCGCCCTGCTCTGCCTGCTTCTGCTCTGCAGCAGCGCGGGCGTGCGCGCCGACGACTTGATGGAAAACGACGACATTGCACCCGGCGTCGACCTCGGCGAGCTGCCACCACCGGTGGGCCAGCAAGCCCTGATCGACCAGAACGGCCAGGCCAACGTCGCGCTGTTGCAACAGAACGGCCAGTCGCTGCTCGGCCAGATCGTGCAGTCGGGCAGCAATCAGGAAGCCTACATCCTGCAACAAGGCAGCGACCTGATGGCCTTGATCAACCAGCAAGGTTCCGGCAACGCCGCGTCCATCACCCAAACCGGCAGCCACAACCGCGCGCAGATATCCCAGAACGGCAATAACAACGACGCCAGCATTGTCCAGGCCGGCACGGGGCAGCAAAGCGCTGTGACCCAAGCAGGAAATGGAATGAGCGTATCGGTCACTCAATATCGCTAAAGCACTGCACCTTTTGGAGGTTTCATCATGTTCAAATTGACGCCCCTCACCGCCGCCATCCTGGTCATAGTCAGTGCTCAAGCATTGGCCAATGACAGCGTGTCGACCCAGAACCAGTTCGGTGACACCAACATCGCCAATGTAACGCAGACGGCGGCACCGCTAAGCACCGCCACCCAGAACCAGTCCGGCACCGGCAACGACGCGGCTTCCGTACAGGACAACGCCACCAGCACCATCGAGCAGAACCAGAGCGGCAACTACAACGCCGGCTACGCCGAGCAACTGTTCGAAAACAACAGCAGCATCATCCAGAACCAGAGCGGTGACACCAACATCAGCCACGCCAGCCAGTCGATCGGGGTCGGCGGTGGCCAGGTCCTGCAACAACAGGAAGGCACCGGTAACTTCTCGTTCATCTACCAGGACAGCCAGGAAAACACCACCGGCAAAACCTACCAGTACGGCGACAGCAACGAAGCCAACATCGAACAGATCCAGGTGGGCACGGCCAACAACGCGGTGATCATCCAGTACGGCACCGCCAACTACGCCACCGCCGAACAGATCAACCACATGAACGGCCAGATCGATATCAACCAGTCCGGTGGCACCAACTATGCCTATGGTGATCAGCGCAATGGCGAAGGCGGTAACCTGACCATCAACCAGTATGGCGACGGCAACGGCAGCGAAGTCTGGCAGGACACCCAGGTCGCCAGCAAAACCACCATCGACCAGAACGGCCAGACCAACGAAGCCATCGTCGACCAGAGCTTCGGCGACCACAACGTTGCCCAGGTGATTCAGGTCGGTGATCTCAACGCAATCTATGCCGACCAGTTCGAGTCCATGGGCTCGACCGTGACTCTCAATCAACAGGGCATCGGCAACATCCACTTCACCTACCAGACCGGCACCGACCATGTGCTCAACGCCACATCCACGGGTAACGACAACAAGGTCTACGCCAGCAACTGGAAAGGCCCGGCCACGCAAATGGGCGGCCAGTTCGGCAACAACCAACGCGCCACCGTCAACCAGAACGGCAACGGCAACGTCGCCAACTTCACCCAGAAAAACACCGGCCACATCATGACCACCAACCAGACCGGCTACGGCAACAAAACCACGGTCACCCAAGCCGATTCCTACAACGAGCTGTACTTCGACCAGAACGGCACCGACAACATCCTCATCGCCGACCAGCGCGGCACCAACAACCTGGCCCAGGGCAGCAGCACCGGCACCCACAACACCACCGACGTCAACCAGGAAGGCAGCGGCAACCAGGCGTTCACCACGCAGCTGTATGGCGAAGACAACATGATCACCATCAAGCAGACCGATACCATGAACGTCGCCTATGTGACCCAGGGCGGGACTGGCAACATTGCCAATGTCGACCAGAGTGGCATGACCCAGATGGCGAACGTGCAGCAGTTTGGTTCGGCTAACAGTGCGACTGTGTTGCAGAAGTAACTGCATGGGGTGAAAAACCGCGGCTCTTGAGGGAGGGTCGCGGTTTTTTTGTGGCTACAGACAGGCGTTCACACCTTCTTTTTTTGGACGTCACAATCTTGTAGGAGCCAGGCTTGCCGACGATGGCGGCCTCAAGCCGACCAATCGCTCGCGGCTATACCCGATCTACTGTGGGAGCTGGCCTGCCGGCGATGGCGGCCTGACAGCCGACCTATTATCTATTGACTGAGTACATATCCATTCCCGCGGTAACGGCCACTTAGGG